>JBLHHU010000277.1:0-4698 GCA_047615735.1 Kiritimatiellia bacterium
CTGGGGCGTAAACAATAAGGGGAGTCCCCGCGGACTCTTCGTGTGGATAACACTTGTTCTTGAGTCCGTGGCTACCCTGCATGTCGCCGTGATCGGACGTAAAGACGATCGTGGTGTTATCCGACACACCGAGCCGTGCGAGGGTCTCGATCAAGCGCCCCACATTGGCATCAATCTGGGCGCACATCGCATTGTAGAGCCGAATGTATTCATCCAGCTTATTGCCGTAACGCTGAAAATCAGGATCGTTCTCCACAGGTCGGGGACTCTTGGGCGAATGGGTTGGCGTAAAGGGATCCACGTCCTGACAGTTGGGGCGACGAAGGATCTTCCGGTCCTTATACATCGCGTCGTACTTCGGCGCGGGTTGCTCGGGATAGTGCGGTGCCTGATACGACATCATCAGCATGAACGGTTTGTCGTCGCCATTGGCGGTCATCGCCTCCAGTTCCGAGATGGCAATATCGGTGGTCACTTCACTGCGATGCTCATCGTAGCGATGCTCCACATTCGCCTCATCGTAGAAGCAAACATCCTGATAGAAACCGTTATAACACTGATAGCCCTTGAAGCGCTGGAATCCACCGCGCAACGCTTCGGGGATCGGGCCGTTGCCGTTTCCACCGAGATGCCACTTGCCCACGTAGGCGGTTTGATATCCCGATGCGTTAAAGGCATCCGCAAAGGTGGTGCCGTCGGTCGGCAGCGGCATGCCATTGCCGGTCACACCACAGTGGCTGGTGTACTGCCCCGTCATCAGCGATCCACGAAACGGCCCGCAAACCGGATCGTTGGAATAGCAGCGACGAAAAAGGACTCCCTTCTGTGCGAGCCGATCCAAGTTGGGCGTCTCGAGATTGGGATTGCCCATGCAACTCAGCGCATAGCGATTCTGCTGGTCGGTAAAGATGAAGAGTAGGTTTGATTTCTTATTCATTGTTCCGCTCCATAGCCATTGGTACTAAACGGCCCCACCGGTTGGCCGTCCTTGTTATAGAGCAGATGACCGCGCGGATGTTGGGTGTAGGCATAGCGTACCGCGGCGGGCTCCTTGACCGCCTTACACGAGACCACCAGGTCCGAGCCATAAATCTTGCCGTCAGCCCAGTGCCACGTGCCGTCGCTTGCCTGAATCGACAGCCATTGCAGCGTCGCGCCCGGAGTCGGCACGGCAGGTGACAAACCTTCCTTCAAGGCAACCATCAAGCCATTGTCTGCATTGTCGAACGAGATACGGATCGCCTCACCTTCGATCGTGTGCCCCGTGTATAGCGGAGAGGTAGCCAATGCCTTGAACCCATACTCCTTCTGCAGAACCGAACGGGCCAGTCGGACGCCGGTATCATACTTGTACGGTGGGTGCTCCCGCTCAGCGCCAATATCGATGGTGACAGCCATACCGGTGTTCGTGACCGCCAGCGTCTCGAAAAAGGCCTGACGAATCTCAGCCCGCCCATCACCGCCGGCAGGATTGTCGAGGGACGAGGTGTGGATCCCCGGCAGCTGCACAAAGTGGACAGGGAACGGGCCCTGCCCCCAAACCTTGCGCCAACCCGTGATCAACGATTCAAGCTTGGCCTGGTAGCCACGCTTATCATTTTCGTTGCTTTCGCCTTGATACCATAGCGCTCCGCGCACGCCATAACCAACGATAGGCTCAATCAGCCTGGTGTAGTTTTTACCCCTTGCGTATGGCTTTTGGTTCAGCCAAGTCTCAATCCGCGATCCCCCTTTGGCGGCGGCAATCAGACCAATGGGAACAAGGGCATCGCGTTGCAAACGGCGTCCGAAGAAAAAGCCAACCTTCGTGAATTCCAAAACCGTTTGCGGTGAACAGATAAGCCACGGCGAGTCCCGCCCTGACAACAGTTGGCGCAAGGCCGGAAAGGTTGCGGACGTAACCGTATCTTTTGGAAAATAGGGCAGTTTATTCTCTTTGACGAGACCCTCTGAATTTATCACAACACCATTAGGCCCCTGCTCTTTGACAATGATCGTCAGGATCGTTCCGGCCATGTTTGACTGTCCGGCACAGATCCAGACATCGCCGAGAACCACATTCTTGATCTCCACGACGGCCTGCTCGCCATCCTTCGTACAGACGATGATCATCGTCATACCTTCGGGCGCCTCGCTGACCGAGGTCAGCTTGATCGCATCCATCGGCTCAAGCACGACCCGCCACGCGCCAGCTTGGTCAGCCGTGGCGGTTTGGGTTTGCCCGCCAAAACGGACCGTCACCTCGGCCCCAGGCAGCGAGGCACCCCACACCGGCAGCGGAATCTTCTGCTGCAGAACTGCGTTGTCTTGGAACGGCACCCCGCACTGTGCCTTAAGCGTGAGCACGGGCTCTGGCGGTGCTTCCACCACCGGTTTGGCCGCCAAACAAACGGACGCGCCAGCGAAAATGAACAAGAACAGTGTGCCGCAATAGCGGTGGATTCGACATATGGCTTGAGTCATCATTTGCATAGGGTCTAGTTCTGGGTTTTACGTTCTGAGTTCGGCGTTTTACGTTCTGCGTTCTGCTTGCCCGCCGTAGCCCGGAGGGCGAAGGAGGGATCACTGGCCACTTCTTCCTGACTACTAACTCCTGACCCCTGACCACCGACCACTACTTACTTCTCACCGAATACTCCGGATTGCGCGGCAAACGCTCGGCGGCACCGAAGCGCTTGTAGCAGCTCAACAGTTCGCTGCGCATGCGTGCAAGATCGTCAGGGTGCGTCTTGGCGAGATTGTGCGCTTCGCCTATATCCGCATTCAAATTGTAAAGCTCATACCCATCATCTTCGTAGCGATGATGAAGCTTCCAGTCACCGCGACGCATCACACTGCGCGGCGAGCGGGAAACATCCTCGGGGCGGTTGTAGACAGGGAAGTTCCAGAACAGGTTACGCTCGCCAAGCGACTTACCTTCAAAGATCAGGTCCGTCAAATCCTCCCCATCCACCAGGGCCGGGTCCGTAGGCTCTACGCCCATGAGCCGACAGATCGTCGGATAGAAATCAATCCCGGAAATCGGCTCATCGCTGCGCTTGCCCGCCGCTACCCGACCCGGCATGGAGGCGATCATCGGCACTCGGATGCCTCCCTCGTAGAGCGTGCATTTCTCGCCGCGTAGCGGCTTTTGGCTGGTGTATTTATTCACGCCGCCATTATCAGAAATGAAGAGCACCAGCGTGTTCTCCCGCAGCTTAAGATCATCCAGCTTATTGACAATCGCCCCCACCGATCGGTCGGTCTCTTCGATCATCGCAGCATAGACCGCGTTGCTGTGGCCTTGCAGATCCGTGCCCGCCTTCTGCATCTCCGCAATCTTGCGCCGATACTTTTCCACCACCACCTTCGGGGCCTGCAGCGTGGAATCCTCGCCCTCATTCTTGATCTCGTCGTGTGGCAGGTAGGTGGCAAAATAGAGAACGAAGCGTTCCTTCCGGTGGCGGGTCAGGAAATCAACACCGGCCTGCCGTATGTACGTCGGCAGATAGGCGCCGGCGGGTACATCCTGCGGCAGAAAGCCGAGCTCAAAAGGAGCAAAGTAATTGATGGGCAGCCCCAAGTAACCGCCCCACTTGCCTTCCGCAAAACCGTGCGACGGAACCTTTGCCGAGATGTGCCACTTGCCCATGGCGCCCGTCGGAATACCGGCCTCGCTCAAAACGGTGGCAATGGTCGGGTACGCCTTGGGCAGGAACTGGTTGTTCTTCTTTGGAATCACCACCCAGTCCTCACTCTTGCCGCGGTTCTTAACGACCGTGTAAACCCCGTGCCGCGACGGTTGCGAACCGGTCAGCATGCACGCCCGCGACGGCGTGCAAATATTGGCAGCCGCATAGGCACTGGTGAAGAGCGTGCCGCTCTTGGCCAGACGGTCGATATTCGGGGTCTCATATACCGGACTGCCCATGCAGCCCGCGTCGCGCCATCCCATATCATCGACATGAATGACGACAATGTTAGGATTCTGCGCAGTGGCTGGTTGGCGCGACGCCGCTTGATCGTCAGCAAGACTGCATGCGACACCAAAAAGCAAGCCGCCGAGCAGCGCCACTGTGCGCAGCGATGTTGTGTGGTCGGGGCTTTCCCCTGGAATGCTCATTGCTTGTTTCTTTGTTTCGCGGCCGCTTCGGCTTCACGTCGGGCGCGGAACTTGGGCTGGCGCAAGGCTCGAAGGTCATCAAACGCCAGTACACCGCAGCGCTTTGCCCATTCATGATAGAGCGATTTGAGTTCTTGCACGATCTCAGGTTCTTCTGCGGCCAGATCGTTTAGCTCACTACGATCCGCTCCAATGTCATAGAGCTCCCAGCCCTCGTTCTTCTTTGCGACCAGCTTCCAGTCGCCTTTTCTAGCGCCGCGGTTGCCATGGTGCTCCCAGAAGAGGACGTCTCGAGAATGAGGCTGATCCGTGAATGACGGGACCATACTGAACCCTTCCAGTGGCTTGATCGTCTTGCCGTCATAGGTCTCAGGATAGTCAACACCTGCAATCTCGAGGAACGTCGCCATGACATCAGGCAACTGTGCGGGCTGTTCACGCAACTCCCCGTGTGCCTCGAGGCCCTCCGGCCAGTGAACAATGAATGGCGTGGAAATGCCACCTTCGTGAATCCAGTGCTTGTACATGCGGAACGGTGTGTTGGAAACATTGGCCCACGGCAGGCCGTAGCTGGAATAGGTATCCTCGCCACCAGG
>JBLHHU010000278.1:0-4613 GCA_047615735.1 Kiritimatiellia bacterium
GCCGGGCTCCACGGGGAACGGCAGGGGTTGGGTTAAGGCTCCAACTTTGGAGCCCGGCGGGCTCCGCCGGCTTGCCCGCCGTAGCGCGGAGCGCGAAGGAGGGTTCTTTCCCCGGCCTTCGGCTGGACAAGCTTTGCGATCTTCTGTGAAATTTTTAACCGTGCCGTAGAAACCATGCACGGATTGCTTAACGTAGAAGCATTATGGACAGTCGCGCAGATCGCTCGGCTAGGAGTTCGGCGTAGAGCTCCTTCTGGTCTGCCGGCAGGAATGATTCGTCTATTCGGGAGAGCCATGCGCGACTGGCTTCCGACAGTTCACGCAATACTTTGTCGATGACTTTGGGAGGAAGCGACAATCGCTCGGCACCGAAATAATCGATCCAGTTTCTACGCGTCAGATTGCGCTTCTTGCCTTTTAGCGACAGTGCAACTTCTTCGATGTCCTCGGGCCTTGACCCCACCGCAAGGTAGGCGACAACTGAACTCAGATAGTCATAGGCGGGCGCCAACTCAACCTTGTTGTCGCGCGTGATTAGTGAAAAGTTTTTCAGGTGCATGTCCTCGTTGCCGACCAGAAAATTGAACAGGCTCCGCTTAAAGAGTTTCACTTTCTCGATGGCTGGAAACGTGCAGTGGGCATCCACCATCTTGACCAGTTGCTCCATGCTGGCGTTGTACTTGGTGTCCCGGCTGAACCCGCCAAGCTGGGCGAAGTCCTCGAGTGGCAGTTTGCTGTTGTGTCCGACGCGATCGAATCGGCGAATAAAATAAGACCACCTGCCATCCACGCAGCGAACCAAACCGCTGAGCGGCACCTCGATGCCACACAGACGGGCGAGCTGCATCGTCAGACCTTCGTTCTCCGGCAAACCGGTAAAGACTGCGTGCTGAGGCTTGATCACGTAGCGCCCCCCGCGATCAACGACCTCAAACAGACCCGCCGTGGCGTTAAGACGGACACTCAACTTCGGCTGCACGCCCTGGATCGACATCTTTGCGGCTCGAACAACGGCCTCACGACGTTGCTGCGTCGCTTCATACGGGAAGTCTTGCAAGGTTGCGAGGTTAGGAGAAAGCGCACGCAGACCCGTCGGCGAGTAGAGCGCCTCGCCGCACAGCTCATAGGTGATTGGACAGCGGTTCAAGACGTCTCCTCCTTGACCGTGACCGCCCCGACCATCTCGCCACCAACCGCCACGAGCTGCGCGAAGGCATCCGCCCGGTCGATCTTGCGCTGGCGCAAAAGCCCCTCAAACATGTCGCCTTCGGGTAACAATCCCTCGAAGAACGGGGGAAAACCGTCGAAGCTGTATTCGCGCTGCCCCACCGGCATGGTGAGTGACACATGAGGGCCGTCGTAGGACTCCAGGTAGCGAAAGACATACTGGCCCTGACCGCTCTCTTCGAGCAGACCGGCACGTTCCCCCATCACATAGACGCTTGCACTTCTCACAGGATTCCGTCTTCTCCGTCGGACCGCGTTGAAACGAACTCGTTCATGAGCGGGCCATCCATCGTCAGATCAATATTGAGCACACGTAGAACAGCCACAAGCGTGGCCAGGCGAACCGTCGGCTTGCCTTTCTCTATGTCAAACACAGAGGTTTTACCGACGCTTGCCAGATCAGCCAGATCCAGCTGGCTCAACTCAGCGCGTCGCCGATGATAACGCACCGCCTCACCCATCAACCGCACTGATACACGCTCCATGACACTCCTCTAAAAATACTGCTATAACGGTAATATGAACACAAACCAAAGGATGGTCAATCACTATTCGCGTATATTTACTGCCATGGCAGCAATATTCGACAATAACAACATTAGCATCCCATAGGGCCAAAAATTGGGTACGAAAGAAGCGTATTTCCTAATGTTTCTGACGCCATGTGCCAAGGCTGCATTGCATAAATTCCCGTCCCTGAAGAAGATAATTCACACCCTCCCGCACTCCCGCACTCACAAACGCCTTAATCAGAACACGGGGCCGATGCTGTGCAACGGCACTTCCCCTGTCCAGTACACGCTCGGGCGCTCTTTGACGTCGGGCTCGGTGCCTTTCCAGTAGAAAAGGGTATAGTGTTCGTATTCTTTGCGCTGCAAGGAAAGACCTGGCTGCCGGACGCGGACCAGCAAATCTTGCGCCTCGTCGACATAGGCTTTTGAAACAACAAACCCAACGCCTAATTGACAGGGAATGTTTCGATCAACGATGGACGTTTTGTAGCGCCGATTGGGGTGCGGAATTAAGCCCTCAAGACTGAACCCGTGGCTACGGAAGCCCAACTGGTAGCTCAACCAACGGTCGGCCGCCACGGTGCTCAGGCGCAGGTCGTCAATGTCTGCCCGGATGGCCTTGACTTCACTTTGGGCGACAGGTCCCGTTCGCTCCGAACCGGACATGACATACATTTCATAGATGGACCACTCCTGCGCTTTCTCTTTTTCCACCAAACCCATCGTCACACGCACATAGCGCGCCGTTGTGGGTGGGATACGCAGCTGCCAACGACTATCGAGTCCAAGCATGTAAACTTTGTTGCCGCAGCTGTAAACGCTCAGCAAGTCGGCAGGAGGTCGAATCGCATAATAACGCTCCCCATCACGTGATACCTCAACACCAAAATGGCGCATGGCGCCCGATTGCGCGAGGTCGTCGATGTCAACGCCACTGATCACCATCGACTCGCCCATATCAATGGTCACAACAGCTGTCGATTGCGTCTCGATGCTGGGTGTCATGTGAAGGCGTGTCGCAACATTCCGATCGAAAAGGAACGTGCCATCACCGCGTACGGCGCCCTCTGTTTTAATGGTGACGTTTTTCGGGCGGATGGAACGCTCATCAAAATGTGGTGCCCGAATGTCATAAAACAGGTCGCGCCCTATCTGTACTTCTTTGTACCTGATCACGCCGGCGCTGTATAACGCATCGCGAACGCGATCCGAATGCCAACGTTGAACAAGAAAGGCCGACCGCGGATCGCACTCGGCCGAGATTTCATCAGAATACGTTCTGTTCGAATAGAGCGACACGAACTTGACCGAATCTTTGGCGTAAAACGTATACTCCTGCCCCATGTGCCCATCGACTTCATTGCCCACGATATAAATATGCTTCAGGCCAAGATTCTGCACGGCGGCATGGGTGCGACGCATCTCGCGCACCGTCGCGTCCTTTTTGGGCGCTTCCTTGCTGACATAGATCAGCGCCGCTCTGACTTGGAAAACCGAAAGCACCACAACTGGCAGAATCGCGGCCACGCGCAGCACGCGAAACCGCAACAAGAAGCCAGCAGATAATGCGGCAGCATAAGCCATTGTAAAGATAGGCAGCAGATAGCGTGGTGCATTCGACTGCGCCATCGGATGTGGCGAAAATAAGGCAATAAACACCAGCGCAAACAACAGCGGCGTGGCGCGCTTCGCGCGCGTAATCCACGAATCGGCCAGAATCAACGACATCACATAATAGATTGCGGCCATCAGAAGAAAAACCAGAACCACGAGCCGCGTGACGTTATCTGCGTCTGGCGCCCACAGATGCGCTTGCAGCAGGCGCAGGAACGAGTCCCATCCCTCGGGCACATTCTCCAAGCGTAGCGGCGCGTGCACCAGCGACATCGACGTTAGGCGCGTTCGCTCGATGAAGAATGGTATAAACCCCAAACACCCGATACCGACCGACCATAAAAGCGGAACTAGGTGCCCGCGCCTGAAGCCGCGAAGCGCGCAGACACCGAGCATGACGATAAGGCCGGTCGCGATATAGACCGTGGAGGCAAGATGCGTCCATACGGCCAGCGCGGCGATGACACCTAAACCCAGGGCGTGAGTCCATCGCGACCTTTTGGACAGCGACCTGAACGCCAGACGGACCGACAACCACAGATACATTGTGCCGAAAAACAGATACTCCGGATAGCCACCGTAGGTCGCCAGCGTATACCACAGACCATGCACCGAACTTGCCGCCACGGACAATGCGGCAGCAAACGAAACCCACCGTTCGCCTACCGATATTTCGCGAAACAGAAAATAAGTAGCGACGATCAGGGCAACAGAAAAAAGAATAGGCGCAAGTGCGAGAACAGTCGTCGACACTCCGAAAACAGCAAACATCAAAGCCGCGACATATGCTTCAAGCGAGCCCATATAGAGCTGCCCGTAGTAGAACAGCGGACGATCGCCTTCCAGAATTCGCATCGCCATGAGACCGACGGTGGAACTGTCAAAGCTCGTCGCGAAGGCCGCACGCGCGATGTAGAGGCGCAGTGAAAAGCCAAGCAGCATGGCGAGCGCTAACAGAAGAAAGTCGAAACGGCGCAGTGGCGGCGGACCCGGTTCCAGATCCAACAGCTCGTCCATACCCGAAATACCGAATGACAAAATGGCCTCCCCACGATCAGATACCTTCATGCGAAACGCACAACCCATACAGAAGGCCCAGAATCCGTGATAAAGGCCGTAAATATACATACATGGCCCCCGAATGTGAAGCCAATTGCACGAGGCGCACCTACGATTCGTTTCAACGCACCAAGCTTTCAGACGCCCCATTGGCCAAAGAAAAAATTAACCACCCGCTACGCTGGAGACACGGGGGCACGG
>JBLHHU010000279.1:0-4607 GCA_047615735.1 Kiritimatiellia bacterium
CGGAAGCCCGCCCCCATAAAGTGCATCATGCCACGACATATGGCGGCGCAAGGTATCGAGCCATTCTGCCGGCGTAATGCGCGGATAGACGCCGTCCAAAATTTCGCGAAACACCCATGGGTTGCCCAGCGCGCCACGGGCCACCATCACTGCGTCACAATGGGACTGCGCCATCATGGCTCGCGCCGAACCGGCGTTCAGCGCGTCACCGTTCCCCACAGTGATGACCGGTTGCGATGATTTCGAGCGCACGGCGGCTACCGCGCCAGCAATGGCATCGAAATCTGAAGGCGAAGCATAGCTGTCCTCGCGTACGCGACCATGCACCGTCACCATGTCCGCGCCAGCCTGCGTCGCACGCCCAACGACATCGTCCACGTTGATGCAACTCTGCGAATACCCGAGACGTACTTTGACAGACAGCGGCAGATCGGTGCGCTCACGGCAACGTGCGACCGTCGCTTCAACCCGCTCTGGATCCAACAAGATCGCGCTACCCCAACCCTTGCTGACGATCTTTTTGACGGGACAGCCCATGTTGATGTCAATTGTATCAAAAGGCATTTTGTCGAGCCGTTCGACGGCATCCGCCACCGAAGCGACATTAGGCCCTGTGACCTGTACCCCCAAAACATCCTCGTCCGGATGACGCTCCATCATGGCATAGGTACGCGCGCTGGCATGATTGATGGCTTCCGACGACAACATCTCGACGTAGGTAAGACCGGCACCGGCCGCGCGACACATGCGGCGAAAAGGAACATCGCTGACACCAGCAAGCGGCGCCAGGAAAACGCGATTGCTGACCTGTAGGTTACGAACGGTCAACGGCTGAGAAAATGGATTAGGATCAGACATCACTAGCACCCATCATAGGCCAAAGAAACAAAATTACCACCCGCTACGCTTGAGACACGGAGGCGCGGAGGAAGACTGGATTATGATTACGAGTCACTAGCATCCCATAGGCCAAAGAAAAGATTTAACACCCGCTACGCTTGAGTTCGCAGAGTACGCAGAGGAAGAGGTCGCTAGAATCCGTCTGCGGGGTGCCCGCAGACGGATTCTAGCGACATATATCTATTTTTTCTTTCCTCTGTGTCCTCTGAGAACTCTGCGGTTAATCTTTTCTTCAGGGACGGGGATTTCTGCAATGCGGCTTGGGCTTAGGGGATGCTAGTGAAAAAAAAGAGAACGATTGGGAGAGAGAGGCACACAGGGCCAGCCCAATCGTTCTCCATGAAGAGGGATATCGTAGAATGCGAGGAACTCGCAAGTCATCCTTCTTCAAAAATCAGTATGTCTATCGTGCTTCAGGCAACTTCAACAAAACAAGAGACGCGTTTTTCAAGTTCAATTTTTGAGACCGCACCCACCATGCGATCCTCTTCACAGCCATCCTGAAGAACAAGTAAGGTTGGTAAAAATTTGACGCCGAATTCAGCGGCGAGGCCAGGAGAGTTGTCGACGTTGACACGTACGACGCGTAATTCGCCCCACATATCATCGGCAATTTCATCCAGAACGGAATCCATTTGACGGCATTCGCCATTCCATTCCGTGCCGAAATCCACCAACACAGGTGTTTCTGCGTCAACAACGACGCTCTGCCAGTTCTCATCAGTGACTGCGATTGTTAAATCTGTTTCTTCAACTTGCATAACGATGGTCCTCCGTTAAATGGCTCGATCTGCTTAATCGATAGTTTGTTTCAACTTAAGCAAGTCACTTTTAAGCATGGACTGTACCAAGATCGCTTCGAGCCCGCAAAACCCCAGCAAATAGAGCGTATTTAATTAAACAGGACATTTCACTGCTTGAAAAGTGAGCACTACAGCACACACCTCTAATGATGGGCGCATACAGGAATGACAATTTGTCCGAAAATTGGCATTTTGACACACTCGCCACCAACAATGGGGGGATTTTGGTCGCCAGAGTTCAATTTCGAGTGCTTTTGACGCCAAATACGGCGATTTGGAGCACGAACAACTCAAAAAGATGACGATTAGAACAGGGAAGGCAGCCCATTCACTTCAGAAAACGCTCCGATACAGAGCTAGGAATAGGCCAACCGCTTCTTTCCTTTGGCGCGGCATAGCACGCAGGGCGAAGACGGCTCTGTGCCTCCGTGTCTCAAGTGCAGCGCATTCGCGGAGTTTCCTCTGCCTCTATGGCCTGAAAGGCCTACATATACTAGCCCAGGGCAACGCCCTCGTTGTTCTACACATCTTTAAAAGGCAGCCAAGAAGGGCTCTTTCTCGTGCGTGGGAAGCGAAACCAGGGGGCTGTTGAACTTGGAGTGCGGTGGCAAAGTCCGAAGCGAGCTTACGAGCGTAGGACGGCGACACCGCTTTTGCATCGAGCTGGGGTAATTCTGCGGGCAGGGGAAAAGCGGTGTCGCCGACTCTGCTTTCCCGTGCTCTGCAAAAGCGGCGTCGCCGGGTTCGTTCCTCACCCTCTGCCGCCGCACTCCAAGTTGCCTCGAAGACGAGGGTAAAGACAAAGGCAACAGAGAATCGTCCTTAATCTTTGCCATAATCTCTGTCCGGAGCGGCGACATCAGAATACACCCAGACGGTGAGAGTTTGGCAGAAAGATGTGCAGGACAACGAGGGCGTTGCCCTAGGCTGGTATATACCGCGCTTTCAGCGCTACGGACAGACCCGCGGCCTTACGTTGACGCGAATGCGCGAAGCTGATGAGTCTCTTTTCCGACGTACTGAGGTATTATGCCTTTTTCGAACCGGAGGACGACTTGATGAGCGGGCTGGGCTGCGCGTTGTAGACGGTAGAATGCGCCGGCACGGAGTGCGTCAACCAGACGTTTCCACCAATGACCGAATGTGCGCCGATGGTGGTCTCGCCCCCCAATATGGTCGCGCCGGCATAAATGACAACATGATCTTCCACATTAGGGTGTCGCTTAATGCCCTTTACAAGGTCACCACGTTCGTCTTTTTGAAAACTTAACGCCCCCAAGGTCACGCCTTGGTACAACTTCACGCGCTTCCCAATTTCACACGTTTCCCCAACGACGACGCCGGTTCCATGATCAATAAAGAATCCGTCGCCGATCTGAGCGCCCGGATGAATATCAATCCCCGTCACCGAATGCGCCCGCTCGGACATGATTCGCGGAATCATCGGTACCGATTGGCCATACAGGAAATGTGACAAGCGGTGTACAATGATGGCGTATAATCCAGGATAGCTAAGGATGACCTCCATGTTCGACCTGGCCGCAGGGTCGCCCTCATAGGCGGCTACAATATCATTCTGCAGCACGCGTTGGATGTCGGGCAGAGCCTGAACAAAGGCTGACACAATCTTTCCGGCGTGGGCATCACAGTCGCCGCAATGCTGGCACCCTTCGCAACGATCCACGTCGCACTGATACTCCAGCGCCAAGCGAACCTGGTCCTGCAATGTTACCGCGGCGTCCGATAGACGCGCACGCACATGCGCGCCGGTATCCCCACACGGCACCGATGCGCTTCCCCCGTGACACCCAGGAAACAGAATCGAAATCAATTCATCCAAGAGATTGTGCACGGATTCCTGCCATGCCAACCGAGCCCCTTTTCCCAGTTTGCCACCTTCCGCTTCAACCCATCCTGCGGCCAACGATTCGCTAACCGTATCCAGAACGTCATCGCCTAAAAATATGTCACTCATTTTGAAATCCTCAACAGGACGTTCGCAGCACCCAGATTACGTGCCCCCAAACCTGTTAGCACTTTACCCACAGGATCTGCCGGAATACTAATCTGTTCAAGAATCCGAATTCCCTCTTGATCGCACAACGCGCAGATATCACTAAGCGAGAACATATGCCCAGCAGGTGTGTCATACCACTTTGTTCCCTCGACGTCGACAACGGGCATACGTCCGGCCCAAAGCAGACGCATGCGATGCGCCCAATACGCCAGATTCGCGAAACTAATGATGCCCTGCCCTGCAACACGCAGCATCTCATGCAGAACGAAACGCGGCTCTTTGACAATATGCAGCGTTTTACTGAGTACGGCATAGTCATACATCCCGTCCGGGATCATGGCCAGCCCCCCGTTAATATCGGTCTGAAAAATATTATGCCCACGATCAATGACGTCGACCACATGGTCCAGTTCAATATCGATACCCATCCCCTTGACGCCGCGACGCTCCGAAAGCAGTGATAACAATTCGCCGTTACCCGCGCCCATATCCAATACCCGCGCGCCACGCTCAACCATACTGCAGATATGCTCGAAGTCCGGCCGCGTGCTCACTGTCGGCGCGGCCGCTACCGCCGTATCCGAAGCCTTTTCGCTCGCTGGCCCGCCTTTACCTACCCACGGTAAAAATGCACGAATGACTTGGGAGAGCGGCTCGATATCGACAAGAAACGCATCATGCCCATGCGGCGCCTGCATTTCGCAGTAAGAGACCTCCTTGTCGGCCTCCAATAGCGCATTGGCGATGTCGCGTGATTGATCGGGCGTGAAAAGCCAATCCGAACTCAACGCAATCACCGTCATCTTCGAGCTGATGCCTTTGAACGCATTTTTTAATAGGCCGTGATTCGCAACGAGGTCGTACTCATCCATCGCCCGTGTAATATG
>JBLHHU010000280.1:0-4593 GCA_047615735.1 Kiritimatiellia bacterium
TGATTTGGGCAGTATGTTTTATCTGGGGGGATGGATCAGCGAGCACGTCGGCGCTGAAATTGGCATACGGGAATACGGGACGATCAATGTGCCTTTCGCGTTCAGTAATCCACATGACAATACCAGCGGAACCGGTGAGTCGGAGGTCTCGATGAGCGGCGTCAATGTTTCCCTACTGCTTGGCACGGACATCGGCGAGCGTTTTCAAATTGTTGGCCGTGTGGGTGCGCTGATGTGGAGGGAAGATTTCGAAAGTCGGTTTGATATTCCGGGCAGCCCTGCCGTCAATGCGGAAACGGAGGACTCCGGCGTCGGGTTTGCGTCGGGACTGGGCCTGTCGTATCAAGTCAAGCCTGGCTGGCAGCTCGAAACACGCTTCGAATACGCCACGCTCGGCGACGACGAGGTCAGTCTACTAACCTTTGGGCTGGCCTACGATTTCATCGGACTTACGCGTTAGGGTCGCCAAGTGGGGCTCCGCCGGAACTGGCCGGAAACGGCCTTTGGGGGGACGGCGGGTTTCCGAGCTGCCGAGAATGAGCAGCAACGACCCACGACGGTTGAAGGGCACTCAACAGAGAATATGTCGAAGGAGAAACAAATGCATCACCTACACATAATCGGCTTTCCAAGTGATGCCGCTGGTGAAGTAGCGGATTTCGACAGGGACTTTGCCGGAAATAGCACTGCGGATGTTCCACTGCAGCGCGTCGTTGCGCCCGGATGGGAAGGTGGTGTCCAGCAGATCGACTTTGTCGATATCGTCCAGAATACGAAAATCGATACTCGTCGGGTCGATCAAGGTGTTGGCCCATGAGAATTGAATGCGGTTGACGCCTCGCTTAAGGGTTAGCAAGCGATGTTCGCGCACCATCGTAATGTCGGCCGAGTTGTAGATGGTTAACTGGGTGCTCTCCCGCCTAGGGATGGTGACGAGGTCCACATCGGCGGCGACCATGCCTGGTAAGCCCGTCAGGGCCCCTAGAAGGATGATTTGACATCCCCGTAACAGTATTGATGGCGCTTTAATCGGCGGCTCCTTCCATTGGCTTTTTATGCTCGTATGAAAGATAGGACGCCGTCGCCCAAGGTTATGTTCCAAAGAATTGAATTTTTCTTCAAATTCGGGAAAACAAAGCAGACCAGACCAAGACGCTGCGGCTGAAAACCGCGCTGCGTAAGGGGTCTGCTCATGCGCGTTATATTTTATCGGTAAACTAGCCCGATGCGAACGTACGGCACATTGTCGGCGCCTGCGTCGATGATGCTGTGACCATCCTCGAGTTCGAGTTCGTACGATCGATCGACATTGACTCCAATATCTAGAGAAAGCCAAAAATGCTCCGCAACTTTGCGCTCCACTTCGCCTCCGATGCGGATGTTCTCCAATGTCAGTTCGAGGTCCTCGCCTTCGTGTCCAATACTCCACGAGTCGCCGGCGGGCGCTGCGTGCAGTGCCATGCGCATACGATCATTCGGTGTATAGAGGATCCTCGGGCGCGGCATGTTTATATCCAGTTCAAGCGCTTCGGAGATTTGCCAGTTAAAGCCAAGCCCGGGGTAGATCCTCGGATCACCAAAATCTTGATTGTAGATGACCCCAAGGCCAATAGAGAACGTTTCGGAAAGTTTTTGTACGCCGAGAATCATTCCGAAAAGGTGAAAGTCGTTATCTGTAATCGTCTTGAAGTCCGTCGAAATCCCCGGGGCGAGTCGCGCAATAATCGTCCTGTTTTCGAAGCCGGTATAGATCGTCGTCACGCCTAGCCCGATGTTGTATGCGTCCAGATCGTCTACAGGGAAATCGTTGAAACGAAAATGGTCCCACGCGAAATCAATTCCGGGAATAACCCGAATGTTTTCAGCGTTGATGGCGGGATAGCCCATTCGGGCTGAAAGGTTATGCGTTGTGATATCTGCCGCTGGACCAGCGGCATCAAGGTTAGCGGAGGGCTCGAAGCGATAAAACACGGAGGCACGGTCTTGCGCATGCGTGGATTGCAGCCACAAGAGGCTGATCAGAATGAACGGCAGGCTGTGAAGACGGGGCTTGCGCATTTAATAGATGTCCTAATCGTTGGTTGTCAATGTGTCGCGGATTTCGATGCGTGTCCAGTAGGTTTTGTAGCGTAACAAAGGGTGGCTTGCGACGCCAATCCTGTCATGTAGCGCCACCCTGTCTGATGATTGGCTAGAATTTGGCGCCGGGTAAATCCTGTCGATAGCCCTTCGGCGGGACAAGCTTTCCAGTTGCATGGGGGTGAATCATGGGTAGTATGTTGCGCGTAGACGATTTCGGTACGCACGATTGACCCTCAGGAGATTCCCCATGAGTACACCGCTGTATGATACATTGCTTGAAGACATCAAAGTCGCCATGAAGGCTCGAGACACAGATGCGCTCACGACATTGCGTGCGATGAACGCGCAAATCAAAGATGCCACGATCAACCAGGGCAAGGAGATCAGCGATGCTGATGTTGCCACGGTTCTGGCCAAGGCGGTCAAACAGCGTTTGGAATCAGCAGAACAATTCCGTGATGGTGGACGCCTGGACTTGGCCGACATTGAGGAGCGGGAGATTGCGCTTCTGCGCAAATATCAACCAAAGCAGCTCACCGAATCCGAGATAGAAGCCCTCGTGCGCTCCTGTGCCAGCGAAACCGGCGCCAGCGAGAAGAAGGACATGGGCAAGCTAATGGGCGCGTTGATGCCGCAAGTCAAAGGCAAAGCCGATGGCAAACTCGTGAATCAAATTGTGATGCGCGTTCTCGGCGGCTGATTCTCTTGATCTTTCCTTTGTGCCTCAGCCTGTCCCGGCGAAGCGCGACGGCGGATGTCTCAATCCCGCGAAGGCAAGAGGGTGGTATATATTTCTTTGGCCTATGGGATGGTCATTAAATTAGAGGATATTTCATTTTGGTGCTTGTCGCAGGGGAGAATTGGCGGATAGGATTTTTAAGTCGCGTTTTCACATAAATAACATGTACGGAGGTAAAATTGATGAAGTTTAATATTGTTAAACTTGGAATGTCGATGCTCGTTGCTGGCGGAATTTTTGTTGTGAGTGCCGAGGCCGGAGCCTCAAAGCACAAGCATAACCCAAAAGATGCTTCTGCAGAATGTTGTGGTACCGATGGCAAATGCTGCAAAGGTGAAGGCAGCGCTAAGAAAGCTTCTGCCTGCGCCGATTGTGCCGCTGGCAAAGAGTGCAAAAAATGCGATGCCAAGAAAGCCGCAGCTTGCGCCGATTGTGCCGCTGGCAAAGAGTGCGAAAAATGCGCCGCCAAAAAAGCGGGTGCCGCAAAGACGGACGCTGCCGCCAAAAAGTGCTGTGGTAAAGACGGCAAGTGCTGCAAGGGTGGTGCTCACAAGCACAAAGAAGGTGAAAAGCACGATCACTAGAATCGTTGTTTGATCTTAGTTTACCGTTTGTGGGACGTGATGTTACATCACGTCCCACTTTCTTTTTAGGGGCAGCCCAGAATGCTGCTACTTTAAGGGGTTCCAGCTGTCTCCGCTTCGCTCCGGCTGTTGGATATTCTTTTTCTGGCTGGGGGCCCTTAACTTAGTACCTTATGTTGCGTGGACGCATAGCGCACTGTCTGGCGAGGCGAGAGGGGCATTCACGCAACATAATGTGGCGCTTCCGGGATTAGCAGGTTTCAGCTGTTGCATATGCCACGCGAATAAAGCGGCGTCGCCGGGCTGCGCCCTCTGCCGCCGCACTCCAAGTTCGGAGGTTCGGCCATTTGGACTGCGGTGGCAGAGGCGAGAGTGTTGTCAAGCATCCGCCAATGGTCACTATTGCTCTCAACGCAACATAACGCGGCATTCGGGACAGCCCGCGTGTGTGCCACGCCCTTTCTTTTAAGGGGTGCCGACAATGGCCTTGGCGGCGGCTTCGGCGATGCGGATGCCGTCCACAGCGGCAGACAAGATGCCGCCCGCATAGCCGGCGCCTTCGCCCGCAGGAAAGAGGCCTGTTGTGGTGATGCTTTGCAGGGTGTCGTTACGGGTAATGCGTAGCGGTGCGGATGTGCGTGTTTCTACCCCCGTCATGACCGCATCCGGGCGTGCATAGCCGCGAATTTTTCGATCAAAGGCGGGTAGGGCCTCGCGCATCGCTGCGATCACAAAATCTGGCAGGCATGGGCTCAAATCGGTGAGTTTGACGCCAGGTGTATAGGACGGGGTGACCTCGCCGAATTCCGTTGATGGACGACCGGCCAGAAAATCACCCACGAGTTGGGCGGGTGCGTCGTAATTCTCGCCGCCCGCGACATAGGCACGTTCTTCGGCGCGGCGCTGTAATTCGATGCCGGCGAGAGGATCGTCGCTTGGGAAATCCTCGATGTTGACGCCGACAACCAGACCGGCATTGGCATTACGTTCGTCGCGCAAGTATTGGCTCATGCCATTCGTGACCACGCGCCCTGGTTCCGATGCGGCGGCCACCACGGTTCCCCCTGGACACATGCAAAAGCTGTAAACCGAGCGTCCGTTGTCGCAGTGGTGCACGAGACGATAATCTGCCGATCCCAGAATTGGGTTTCCGGCCTGCGGACCATAGCGACAGGCGTCAATCATCGA
>JBLHHU010000281.1:0-4569 GCA_047615735.1 Kiritimatiellia bacterium
CTTACAGCCCAAGAGGCCGCGCTTGAATGGATCCCGAAGATGGCACATCGGTTTGCACCGCAATCGGATGTTTAGGTTGTCAGTTCTCTTTTTATATCATTCAATCGCCACCCGGCTGTTTTGCGAAAAATCTAACGAAGCGCAACGCTCTTATTGCATCTCCCAGAACACTTTAGCTCAGATAGCCTTCCATGAAAAAAGCCACGAGCGCAATATTCGGCGTCAATGTTTATTGACATTTCAATCTTAGATTGGCTATATTACCCACTTTTCAGATGAAAGCATCACGTCCTTCCCTGAAGGATATGTATTAAAAAGGTGGGATCTAGATGGCTGTAAGAAGTAAATCCGCTGCAAAAAAATCGGTAAAGAAAACCACCGCTCGCAAGGCCTCATCTCCTAAGCCCGCGAAAAAGAAAACTGTCAAGAAGCCCGCCGCCAAGAAGCCCGCCTCTAAGAAAGCAGCGTCTAAGAAAAAGGCTGCGACCCAAAAGGCTGCCGCTAAAAAGGGTTCGCCTAAGAAGAACGCCGCATCTAAAAAGGGAGCGCCTAAGAAGAAAGCCGCTGCCAAGAAGGCAATCGCAAAAAAGACAACTCCCAAAAACGCCGCCAAGAAGCCTCCTGCCAAGAAATCTGCTTCGAAAAAGGCCGCGCCTAATCAAGCGGCTGCCAAGAAACCAGCCACCAAGAAACCAGCCACCAAGAAACCAGCCACCAAGAAACCAGCCACCAAGAAGACTAACGCTAAAAATATTACCACGGTAAAAGTAGCCCCGGCACCACCTGCCAAGAAGTTGCCAAAGCTGATCATTAAGCGAAAGTCGAATGGCGCGGGCCCAGCGAACGCGACGACGAAAAAACGCGTTCGTAAACTTACGCCCAAGCAACTCGATAATTTTAAGTTGACGCTTGTCATTATGCGCGACCAATTAGCAGGACAGGTTAATTCGCTGCGCGGCGACTCACTTCAGCGCCATGATGAAGTCAACACGAGCGAAGATGGTACCGACGCTTTCGAACGCCAATTTGCCCTAAACCTTGCAAGTACTGAGCAAGATGGGATTTGGGAGATTGACGAGGCGCTACGCCGCATCGATCAGGGTGTCTTCGGTGTATGTGAAATGACGGGCGATCCGATCGAGCTCGAGCGTTTGCGCGCCATTCCGTTTACACGCCATTCACTGGCCGCACAGGCAGAAATTGAGGGCCGCCGAGGCTTGAACCGTCAATCAGCCGTTCGTCGCGGGTTGATGTAATTCGGGTCCGCGCATATGGCGGTGGCGCAGAAAAACAGGGACCGGAATGCTTATTCTCTCCATTTGCGTTGTCGTTGTGCTCATCGATCAATATACCAAACTGCTTGCCCAATCTCAGTTGCGCCTCTCGCATAGCATCGAAGTCATCCCGGGCTTCTTTGACCTGACCTATGTACAGAACACGGGAGCTGCATTCGGCATCTTTTCCGGCATGAATCTTATGCTGGCTCTTTTTTCGATTGCGATGTTGTTCGGAATGGTTTTGATGCGACGCCATTTTTTGACACGGTCCATTTACTCACACATCTTTTTCGGCCTGGTGTTGGGCGGAATTATCGGCAATATGATTGATCGGTTACGCTGGGACTATGTCATCGATTTCCTCGACTTTTATTGGAAAACACATCATTTCCCTGCCTTCAATGTTGCTGACTCAGCCATCTGTGTAGGCGTTGGTATCTATATGCTGATGCAGGTCTTCTGTGGTCCTGCTGAGGTTCAAGCCTTGAACGCTTCGCGCGATGAAACACCCGCGTGAGCTGTTCCGCCTGATGCTAGATGCATCCGCCGCATCGTTCACGTGCTAAGGAATTCGAAGACGATGACGCAAACGGCATTCTTTCTGGTTGGTGCCACGGCGACGGGAAAGTCGGACCTCGCCCTACGCCTGGCGCGGCGATTCGCGTTGGATACAATCGTATCCGCCGATTCCATGAATGTGTATACGGGCATGGATGTCGGCACCTCCAAACCCACTGCGCAGGCGCGATCAGAAGTACGGCATGTAGGGATGGATATTTGTACACCGGACGCGCATTGCAGCGTCGGCGTTTGGCTCGAAGCGGTCCAGACCATATGCGCAGCAAACAACAATGTGGATTCTCGTAAACCTTTGATCGTTGCGGGTGGAACAGGGCTTTATGTTAGTGCTTTGTTGCACGGTCTGGATGATCTGCCGCCTGTTCCTGCTGAGGTGCGTGCCCATTGGCAGGCCGTAGGTGAGGGGGAGGGCGGCCTTGAGGCACTTCAGACCTCGCTCAAGAATCAGAGTCCGGCATGGTTTGACGCCCTTGACGATCGCGCTAACCGCCGACGCTTGCAGCGCGCTCTGGAGCTTGTGGCAGTCGGGGTGACGACGCCACCTGATGGTTGGGGCCTGGCACATGCCCGCGTGGCAGGTCTGACAGGGCTCCGCATGCAACGTCCCGCGCTTTACGAGCGCATCAACGCACGCGCCAAACAGATGTTTGAAGAGGGCCTAATAGAAGAGGCCGCTGCTTTGTTGCAACGTTATCCTTGTCTATCTGACACGGCCCTAAAGGCGATTGGTTATGCGGAGGCATTCGCCGCGGTACGAGGCGACTGTAGCCAGCCGGACGCCGTGGAGCAGACCGCCATACGCACACGCCGGCTGGCCAAGCGTCAGGGGACATGGTTTGAAAATCAGTTTGATGTCGACTGGGTTGACGTCGAGCAGCAGTCTGTGGATGATATAGAGGACCGGGTAGCCAACACATGGCAATCGGTAGGGCCAGTGGCCCTACCGACACTGTAATAGAGACTGACGATGCCTGAGGGGGGATCATGCAAATAGCCGACACAACGGTGGTTGAACCGTCAACGCAAGCGTATCATATTCCGACCAGCGGTTGGACCGTCAAGGAATTGCCAAAACGGATGCAGCCGCGGGAGGAGATGGACCGCATTGGGCCGCGCCACGTCTCAGACGCCACGCTCCTTGCTATTCTGTTACGTAGCGGGACTCAGGGACGCAATGTTGTCGAGCTCGCTGAGCATATCTTGAGAAAATACGGTTCCCTGACGGAACTTTCGAAATCATCAGTTGATGCACTGACGCAAGATCAGGACGTCAAAGGCCTTGGCAAAGTCAAGGCGCAGGTGCTGCTGGCAGCCCTCGAAGTGGGGCGTCGTTTGCAGCAAGAGGCTCTCCCTGAGCGTGCCAAAATTTGCACGCCAGAGGATGTTGTCGCAATATTGTCGGTTGACGCCGCCGCCTTGCAACGCGAAGTCTTCTGGGTCTTGAACCTCGACGTTAAGAACCGCTTGAATGGTCGTCCTTTCGAAGTCACGCAGGGTATTCTCGACGCTAGCCTTGTGCACCCACGCGAGGTTTTTCGCGAAGCCGTACGTTCTGGATCGGCGGCCGTCGTGCTTGCGCACAATCATCCGTCTGGCGATCCGAATCCATCCGCCGAAGATATTCGTATTACGCGCCAACTCGTTGAGGCGGGGCGCGTGATGGATATCCGCGTCATGGACCACGTCATCCTCGGAGACGGCCAGGGACCGAGCGGCGCGCGCTTTGTCAGTCTTCGAGAGTCAGGGATGGTCGACTTTTCTTGAGCGCCGTCGCGACTGATGATAGAAGATGATGCATGCCGACAATCCATCCAACTGCGATCATCGATTCGAGTGCGACCATTGGCGACAATACAGAGGTCGGTCCGTACAGCGTCATTGGTCCCGAGGTTGTCATCGGTGACGCCTGCCGATTGGGGCCGCATGTCACCATTGTTTCGCACACCACACTAGGTGATCGTTGCGTTGTGCATTCAGGAGCCGTCTTGGGTGATGAACCGCAGGATCTGAGTTTTAGTGGCGAACCATCCTACGTCCGCATCGGAAATGACTGTCGTATCAGAGAAGGTGTAACGATTCACCGTGGCACGACACCGGGTAGTGAAACGGTCATGGGCGACAAGTGTTTTCTGATGGCGTTTACCCACCTTGCGCACAATGTCACGCTTGGAAACGGTGTCATTATGGCGAATGGGGCCGTACTGGGGGGCTACGTCACAGTTGGCGACGGCGCCTTCATTGGCGGTATTACCGGCGTGCATCAGTTTGTATCAATCGGACGGTTTGCCATGATTGGGGGTTCCGCAGGGATTTCCAAAGATTTTGCGCCGTTCATGACCGCGCGGGGTGTGACCTTGAATTGCGTGGCGGGTTTGAACAGCGTTGGCCTGCGCCGTGCCGGGTTTTCGCCCGACGAACGTCGTGCGATCAAGAAGGCATATCAGACGCTGTTTCATTCGAATCTAAATATTGGCCAGGCCGTTGAAACCCTCGCGGCCACCAACCCTGTAGGGGCCGTGCTCGAACTTGTTGAGTTTATTTCAGCCTCGAAACGGGGCATCTGTACACCAAACTGAGCCATCGGGAGGATACAGGCGATGGCTGCGGATTGAGTTGATTGCTTGGGATGGTCTCAAAGTTGCCTTTGCCAACGTATCCTTCAACAATCCCATTTGACGTCTCGCCGTCAATACGGTAACGTTAATCGGGTAGG
>JBLHHU010000282.1:0-4565 GCA_047615735.1 Kiritimatiellia bacterium
GCGTCGCCCACGTGGTGTCGACGGATCCGTTCCATTCGCGTTCGGCCGACAATCTTTCGCTGGGCTGTGCCCATGCGCTGTGCGTTCCGTTGGTGACGCGCCATGTAAAGTAGGTGGGGGTGAATTCCGAAATGCCGGTTGTGGCGAGAACGTTGACGTTGGTCATTCCTATGTCGTCATACAATGTTCCCAGCGCATATGAATGCGCCCAAGCTGCAGCGTTGGTTCCACCGTCGGTGGGTCCCCAGTAGACGGTGGGGTAGTAGCTCGTGCCTTTCGAATAGATCAGCGCGTTGAGGCTTGCTTGCGCGGCCTGCACGTCCGACGCCGGTTGGTTGCCAATACCTTGTACCAAGAGGAGGTCGGGCCCAAGGGTGATAAAGGTGGAGCCCTGAACTTGGTTGGAATACGAAGCCTGATGCCAATCGGCGGGATAGGAAACGTTTTCAAAGCGAATCTCGTCTAAATGTCCGTCCCACCAGTTGTGCCAATTGGGGCCGCCCGTACCAAACTCTAGATCTTGATAGGAGACAATGCCTGAGCCGGCATTAAAGGGTTCGCGCGCTACGCCGTCGATATAATACGTTCCTTCGGAGCGGTGTTTTGAAACGACCACATGATGCCATGTGCCATCCAGAATGAATGGACCGCCATACCAGTCTTCGTTCCAGAAGCCCATCGTGTCGCCATTGATTGCCCACATGAATCCCGGGCTGTTGTATGTCCCCATAAAACCGTGTTCGCCGCTCTGTCGGCCGCTGTCATAAATCCAGGCACTAATCGTGAAGTCGCCCGTCTGTTCCCAGTCCGAATGAGCGGGGATCCGAATGAGACTGCCGTTGTCTCGATTAAAGCTATTGGCGGTGCCGATAACACCCGGCGTTGCTGTGACGTCTTCAGAGAAGGATGCGTGATGCTCTCCTTCCGTGACGTCCCGAACCGTAGTCTGGTTCATATGCCACACGCCGTTGTAGCCGTCGTGCCAAGTGGCCCCATTCGTTGTGAACGCTGGCTGCGTGTTGTCGGCAGGGTTTCCCCAATAGGCCCAGATCGTTGTGCTGCTGGTCAGGTGGGGGATTTGTACCCAAGTAAGGGATTCGCCAAACCGATTCCACGCGCCATCAAACTCATGATTAAGGCGACGGTTGTCGGTTGTTGTGAAGCGCAGGTCGTAGCCGCGCGATGAAGCGAAGCCGTTATAGAAGGCGTTGTTGGTGTTGAAACGCACGAGCGCGGGAAAGTTTGTCAAGGGCGTCGAGCCTGCGTAGTTTGCGAAATCGATCTTCATTTTATAGGTGAAGCCATTCGGGTCGAGTTTGGTTAACAACGTCGCCGTCGGATCAGCCCAGTGGATGCCCGCCGTATTGCTGGCGCTAAACGTGTAATAGTAGGTCGTATCCGATGATAGATTGGTGATGATCTGCGTCAACGCGAACGAGGGCACATTGGTGTAGGTGCCAAAGGAAATGTTGTTGTCCCATGTTCCGCCGGGGCCGGCGTCGTTGTCACCCCAGTGAAGCCACACGTCAAACACGGCGCCGGGTGCAACAAGGGTACCACGCATTCGCGCAGAATGTGTGGTTATGGTGTCGGCGTCCGCCGTGCTGACGCCGAATGTCTCGGCACCGGTTTGGCCAGAATAGAACGTGTCGAGGGCATATTTTTTGGTCAGATAGCTTCCCGCGGCATCCAGTTCTGCGCCGGACAGTACGCGATCGTAAATCAGCACCTCTGCGATTTCACTGCGGGAGGCTTCGTTATTTGCACCCGTTCCACCCCCTAATCCCAGGCGACCGGGCTTGTACACCGTGTTGTGGGAGCCTTGGCTATCCGTCGTGAGCGAAACGCCGTCTTTCCAGAATCCGGCGATGGGGTCCGCGTCGCTCGTGATTCGGCCAGCGTGTATGTGCCAGTTTGTGTTGGCTGATCCACCTGCATAGATCCAGCCTTCAGCGTGCCAGCGTTCATCGTTGTTGCCAAAGTAGCCGAAGCACCAGTTGCGCGTTCGCGAGCCGATCACGCGTTCGCTGTCGCCGCCTGTATAGCGTGCCATCGAGAGGATGCTGTAGCCCGCCAGCGCGTCAAAATCGTAGGTTGTGTAAAGGTAGTCACTGCCGTTGAAGCCAAGGGTCGGCTTTCCGCCCGGGCCACTGGCGACATAGTGCGGCGTTCCGCCATCCAGATTGTCTGCATGATGCGCAAATCCGGAGCGGTCGTTCCACGATGACAATGACGCCCCGTCGCTCAGGTGGGTATCCTCAACATTGTCGCCGTCGACATCACTGCTGTCGAGCCAGAGCACGAGTCCATTACGGATTATCAACGGGTTGTTGTCAGGGGCCGTCGTCAGGAAACTCGACGCTGTGTCAGACCAATCCTCACCATAGGCATTCGTTACATAGCTCCGGTAAAAGTACCGCACACCGTATAACAGTCCATCGACCGCTTTTTGGCCAGGCGCATTTCCGTCAACAGTGTTGATGGATGTGCTGGAGGCCCAAGCCTGTCGGTCGGTGCCCGCATCATCGGGACCCCAGAAGAACGAAACCTCGCCGGGGCTGGGGTTGAGCAATTGTCCGCGCAATATGACGGAACCGACCCCGAGTTCGGTTGCACCACCGTTGTTGTCGATTTGCGGCCCGCCAACGGCATTGAAATGGGCGGCGGCCCAGTTTGTTCCGTTCGCGTTGGATGCACGGTAGGCATAGTAATAACGATTGTTCGACTGCAGTCCTGTCACGCAGAACGAGTAATCGACAAAGGGTAGAGCGCTCACGGGGCCGAATGCGTTGGTGTTCGCCCATTGGTTCGGATCCTGTCCGCCGTTTTCGGATCCCCAGTAGACCGAAACTACGGTCGCTGCGGTTCCGGTTGATGTCAATCGTGCCGTCAGGCAAGCACTGGCGTCTGTGATGTTGGTTGCGCCGAACACGACGAAGAGGGAAGGCATATCCGTGTCGGCCGCTTCAACCTCCCCGTAGCTAGAAAAGAACGCATTCGAGTTTTGGTTAAACCAACAGGCCCAAACCCAATTCGAGGAACGGGCTTCTGTCGCGATGCGCACCTCGTCAAGCATGCCGTCGAAGCGGTTTCCACTCCATGACGTGCCCGCGCCGCCAAGCTGCAGTTCGCCGCCATTGGTGCCTGCGCGTGCATCGTTACGGTCGCGAACCATTTGTCCGTCGACGTAGTAGCGGCCGACTGATCCTTTGCGGGTATAGGCAACATGTACCCAGCGATCCTCAGGTGTTGCGTAATCACTGGAACGCCAGCCGTCGGTCCACGCCCGCAAGGTGTTGTCCGCGTTGTTTTGAAGGGCAAACATAAATCCTTGCCCGCTATACGTTCCCATGAAGCCTTCGTCCTGATTGCCAATGGCGGCGGATTTCAGCCAAGCACTCAAGGTGTAATCTGCGGCGAGTGTGAAATCGTCGCTGTCGGGTACGGCAATGTAATCGATGTCCGCGTCAAACGCATTCGCTCCAGCGATGCGTCCGTCCGTGATGTGTGTGACGCTGCCAACAGCTGTGCCATGGTGGGCGAGGGGGGTGGCATCTTTGTCGTCACTTGCAGCCATATGCCAGACACCTTTATAGCCAGCGCTCCAGGCCGCGCCGTTGGTCCCAAAGGAAGGTGCGTTCGACACGGCTGGATTGCCCCAATAAGCCCAAATATATGAATTGGATGCACTGAGCTCAGGCAATTGAACCCATACGACCGAACGGCCGTTGGTGTTCCAGCGTTCGACGTCGTAGTTCAAAAGCGCGGTAACGTTGGAAGTGGCGAATCGCAAGCTGGACCAGTTGGGCGCGCCATTGCTGGAACGAAATTGCGTGTAGGCGAAGTTGGTCAGATTCGTGTCGAACGTAATCAGTGCTGGAAAGTCTTTCAGCGTTTCGCCTTGATCGTAGCCTGGGAACGAAATTTTGATGCGATACAGCCAAGGAGCGAGCGTTACGGCGACATCGTCGTCTTGAATGACACCAATGCCCTGACTGTCGGCCAGGGTGCTGTTTGTGGGGTTACTCAAGTTGACGAGGAAGTTTTCGGATGGCCATTCATCGTCGGCATCTCCGATCACATCCACGACAATCTGGCCGCCATCTTGTCCGGCAGGAATGAATAGGTTGCCCTGTGTCAATATGTAGTCTTCACCGGCGAACGCGGTGCCGTCGGCTGTCGTAAAGTCCATCGAAACGTCGGTGGCACTTCGCGCAGAAAGGTTAACTGGAAAAGTGGCGTCGGCAGTGCCGGCGTTTCCTTCAGAGACCGTGATGTCATCGATCGAAAGGGTTGGTGGCCCCGTGTGAAGGCTCAGGCTACTGTCCGCCCAGTCGTGACCGCCTAAATTAAATGCGTAGCTGCGGAAGTAGTACGTTTGGTTCGCCGTCAAACCAACAAGTGTGGTGGTGAATGGTCCTTCCTGGCTACTTCCAACGGTGTTTGCCGCCTCCCAATTACTCGTGTTTGTGCCACCATCGGTGGTGCCCCAATAGACGAACACATCCGACCCATAACCGTGTGTCAGGGTGCCACCAACCTGGGCGGTACTGTCAGTCACATTT
>JBLHHU010000283.1:0-4556 GCA_047615735.1 Kiritimatiellia bacterium
GGGCTGTCGGTGCGTGAATTGACGGCGGCGGTTGTTGACGGGGACATCAAGCGCTTGAATGGAATCTCAGGCGTTGGCAAAAAGATGGCGGAACGCATGATTGTTGAGTTGCGCGATAAATTGAGTGCAGGGGAAGCCGCGTCTGCCGGTGTTAGCGATCCAGACGCTAGTGAAAGTGATCTTCGAATGCGCGATGCCGTGTTGGCGCTTGCGGCGCTTGGGTACAAGGATGAAGCTGCTCGAAAAATGGTTATGACGGCGGCGAAGAAACATCCCGATGCTGCTGCAAAGGGCGTCGAGGAGCTTATTCGCTTTGCATTGGCCGGCTAACGCATGTGCAGCGTGCAAAGGTCGGACTTGGCCTGACCGCGAACGCACCCTATGATGAAACGATGAACGACGAACCCATATCCAGTACGCTGAACACACCCGTCCCCGAGTTTGAGTCGACGCTGCGGCCGCGCTCGTTTGAGGATTTTGTTGGTCAGGAGAAAGTGCGCGAACGCCTTGAGTTGGCTTGCGAGGCGACGGCCCTACGCTCGGATGTGCTTGATCATGTCTTGCTCTCGGGACCTCCTGGACTTGGGAAAACCACGCTGGCCTACATTATTGCAGAAGGCCTTGGTGTGGCGGTCAAGTCGACCTCGGGTCCAGTGATCGATAAGCCCGGCGATCTGGCCGGTCTGTTAACCAGCCTCGAACGCGGCGACGTTCTATTCATTGACGAAATTCATCGTTTGCAGAAGAACGTTGAAGAATACCTGTACTCGGCGATGGAAGATTTCGCCATTGATATCATGCTGGATCAGGGGGCCAATGCGCGTTCCGTGCGGCTTGATCTGCAGCGATTCACCTTGGTGGGGGCGACGACGCGCAGTGGGCTGTTATCGGCTCCGCTGCGTTCACGGTTTGGTATCACGAACCGTCTGGACTACTACACCGCAGAGCAGTTGACGTCGATCGTGCATCGTTCGGCAGGCATTTTAGGCATTGAAATTGACGATGGTGGGGCTGGCGAAATCGCGGCGCGTGCGCGTGGCACGGCGCGCATCGCGAACAACCTGTTGCGGCGCGTGCGTGACTATGCGCAGGTGCGTGCCGACGGCAAAATCACACGCGAGGTCGCGGACCAGGCGCTACACATGCTTGAGATCGACAAGTATGGTCTGGACGAGATGGATAAGCGCATTCTGGAATGTATTTTGCACAAATTCCAAGGCGGCCCTGTCGGGCTGGGTTCGTTGGCTGTGGCCGTGGGCGAAGAGACGGAAACGCTGGAAGATGTGTACGAGCCTTATCTTATTCAAGAAGGCTATCTGGCACGCACGCCGCGGGGACGTGTCGCGACGGAGCTCAGCTACAAGCGATTCGGGCTGAAAGCAAATACCGGCGAATCTGCCGATGAAGAGACTCTCGACCTTTAGGCTGGTGTTGCTGGGCCTGCCCGGTTTTAGGTGACACAACGCACGCTTAATGGCAGTCCACGAATAAAGCGCGAAAGAACCCTCCTTCGCGCTCCGCGCTACGGCGGGCAAGCCGGCGGAGCCCGCCGGGCTCCAGGGGGGGGCTATTCACTGAGAATCGACTTAAGTTTTCCAATTTTGGAGCCCGGCGGGCTCCGCCGGCGTTTTATAGCTTCAGTCGCTGCTACTCGAGGTCTACGAAAACCCCTGCTCTACGCAAAATGCTGCGTGACGAAGTGCTCCATGATGTAATCAACGGAGTCTTCCAGCGAAGGCTGGATTTTCGTGCAGAAGCGTACCATCCAAGGGTTGCATTCCTTGAAGGGGAAGGGCGAAAACGCCACCACAAAACGTCCCAATTCGTGTGAGGCGTAAAAGACTTCCATGGATGTGCCAATGGAGGGTTTGTTGTAATTCACCAGAATGATGTCGGCTTCTTTGACGTCCTGCAGGTCGAATTCGACGATTTCGTTGGCGCTATCCACCTCGCGGTCTTTGAAATTACGCCGCATGGGGTCGAGGATCGTGAAGTCGTTGCCTAGTTTTTCGGTGGCCAGTGTCCGCCATTCCCGCGCAGCACCTTCGTTTTCGTCCATGATTGGCCCGCAAAGGTATATTTTTCTCATTCCGTAGTCCTTATTCTGTTTTGAAGATGATTTCAGAAAGCAGGGACCGATTCTAGCTCCCCGGCGGCTCGCGTCACGCTGAAAATCAGGGCAAGCGCATCTAGCCTCATGTCGTGATGATTGCCTCTGAGGTAGGGCCTTTTCCCCACTCATCGCAAGCTCCTCGCTCGAGAAAAGGCCCTACTGGCTCAGCAGATCTCTCTGTATGTCAGAGGGTTGTGACAAGTGGGGAATGGCCTCTCTTGCAACTGGCCTGTACTACAAGCGTAATGCCGTAAGAGCAGTCGGATACGTTTGCCCTGCGCCGAAAATGGGGCAGTGACGCATGTGGGACATTGTGACCCATTTGGCTGTGGGGCGGGTGAAAAGTGGGACATGGCGACTCTGTGTGGCTAGCTGCCCTGCTACGGAGTATGAATTACGTATTTCGTAACATGTTGAAGTTAAGTATGTTGTGTAGTTTTTGGAGAGTCGGATCTAGGTGCTGGCACGCTAGCTGCTAAAACAACTACGACGAAAACGAATTTTAAAGGAAGGGACGCTGAACCATGTCTAAGGTATTAGGAATCGATTTAGGGACGACCAACTCCTGTATGGCCATCATGGAAGGTGGGCAACCGGTTGTCATTCCAAACAGTGAAGGTGATCGTACGACGCCGTCAATCGTGGCATTTACCAAAACGGGGGAACGCCTCGTTGGGCAGGCCGCAAAACGACAGGCTGTCACCAATCCAGAGAACACACTTTTTTCGATAAAGCGTTTCATCGGGCGTAAGTACGATGAAGTGGCGCACGAAATCGGCCTTGTGCCTTATAAGGTGGTCAAAGCCAAGAATGGCGACGCGCATGTTGAGGCGCAGGGCAAGATGTATTCGCCGCCAGAAATTGCGTCCATGATTCTTCAAAAGCTCAAAGCGGACGCCGAGGCCTATGTTGGTGAAACCATCACCGATGCGGTGATTACGGTGCCCGCCTATTTCAATGACAGTCAGCGGCAGGCGACCAAGGACGCTGGCAAAATTGCTGGTCTGAATGTGAAACGCATTATCAATGAACCGACGGCAGCCTCGTTGGCCTACGGTTTGGACAAGAAAAAAGAAGAGAACATCGCCGTCTACGATTTGGGCGGTGGTACCTTTGATGTGTCCATTCTCGATATCGGCGATGGTGTGTTTGAAGTGAAAGCCACAAACGGCGACACGCACCTCGGCGGTGATGACGTTGACCAGGCCATCATTGAGTGGTTGGGCGAAGGCTTTAAAAAAGAACACGGTGTCGACCTTCTTCAGGACACGATGGCTTTGCAGCGCCTCAAAGAGGCTTCAGAAAAGGCCAAGTGTGAGCTGTCGAGCGCCACACAGACAGACATTAACCTGCCCTTTATCACGGCGGACGCCTCCGGTCCGAAGCATTTGAATGTTAATCTGAGCCGTTCTAAACTCGAACAGATTGCCGAGTCGTTGATTGATCGCACCAAAGGCCCATGTGATGCCTGCATAAAGGACGCTGATGTGGCCTCCATCGATGAGGTCATTCTGGTGGGCGGCATGACCCGTATGCCACTGGTTCAGGAAACGGCGCGCGCGCTCTTCAAGAAAGAGCCGCACAAGGGCGTGAATCCTGACGAAGTTGTTGCCACGGGTGCAGCCATTCAGGGCGGTATTCTTGCGGGCGATCTGAAGGACGTTCTTCTACTGGATGTGACGCCGCTGTCACTCGGTATTGAAACCCTCGGCGGCGTGTTTACGACGCTGATTGAGCGCAACACGACCATTCCTACGAAAAAGAGCGAAATTTTCAGTACGGCGTCTGAGAATCAGCCTTCCGTCGAAATCCATGTCTTGCAGGGCGAACGCAAAATGTCGCGCGACAACAAGCCCATTGGCAAATTCAATCTGGACAGTATTCCGCCTGCACCACGCGGAGTTCCGCAAATCGAGGTTGAATTCGATTTGGATGCGAACGGCATCCTGAAGGTATCAGCAAAGGATCTGGGCACGGGCAAAGAGCAGAAGATCACGATCCAGGCATCCAGCGGCTTGTCCGACAGCGAAGTCGAGCAGATGGTCAAAGATGCTGAAAAGCATGCTAGTGAGGATGAGGCAGCCCGCGCTGCGGTGGACATGCGTAACAGCGCGGAGAATCTGGTTTATCAAACTGAGAAAATGTTGGGTGAGTTCGGCGACAAGGTGCCTGACGACAAGAAGGCGCCGGTTCAAAGCGCCATCGATGATCTAAAGAAGAGCATTGAGTCAGACGACACGGAGCAGATGCAGGCTAAGATCGATGCGCTCAACACGGCCATGCAAGCTGTGTCGACCGAAATGTATGCCAACGCAGGACCAGAAGGCGACGCTCCTGAAGCGGGTGCCGACGGTGCTGATGCTGGCGGCGCACCTGAATCTGAAAACGCTAAAAACGACGACGTGATTGACGCAGATTTCGAGATGGTGGACGAGGATAAGAA
>JBLHHU010000284.1:0-4539 GCA_047615735.1 Kiritimatiellia bacterium
CCAGTAAGTCGATGAAACGAATCTTTTGTTGGGTGGCAATGTCACGCATCGCTGTCGCGTAATGGGTGATGACCGTGTTGCGCATTGGGTCGGCGCGTTCTTCGGCGATGGGAGACACGAGAATCAGTTCGCTGTCGGGGTGTCGTTGTCGAATGAGCTCCAGGTATCGGCTTAGATGCTGCTTGAACGCGGGCAGGCCTGCGTCACCCGCAAATGATTCGTTCTGGCCAAAGCACATGACGACGCGATCGGCTTTCCATTGCTCCAGCAGCATGTTGAGGTGCGTACCGAATTTCGCAGCGCGGCTGCGGTAATGCACCTGGTCGCCCGAATAGGCCAGGCTGCGGTACTGGCGTCGGGCATCTGGCTCGGCGGCCTGCAGGTAGGCTTCGAGGTAGCCTGTTTCTTGAAGGCGAGAAATGAAACTGCCGCCGTAGAAGACCGTGAACGAACGGGTTGACGGGGCCGGGTCGCTAAGTGCGAATGCATTCAGGGCGAAGCAAAAGAGTATTGCCAATCCAAAGATGTTTTTCACGGGTTAAGCTCCTTTCGTGTCAATACTAGGGCTTATGTCTATGAATCGCAAATCAGCAGAGCCTACACGGTGACCGCCAAGTGGTTTGGAGTTGATTCAACCGTGCAATGGGTGCTTCACTTACGTTGTATCTAAGCATTCGTGAGACGCATCGAAACGATGTCACCATTATAATCTATTAGGAGTATTGAATGAAGCGCGCTGGAATAGTGTTTGTCGTGATGATTTTGGGAGGATTGGGCATGCAGGGCATAAACGCTGCTGAACCGTCAAAGGTTCTGTTTTTATCGGGCGGCCCCAGTCACGGTCGTGGCGCCCATGAGCATCGTGCGGGTTGCATGCTTTTAGCTAAGGCGCTCAACGAGAACGTTCCGGCGGTGGAGGCCACGGTGACCGTCGGTTGGCCGAAAGACGCAGCGACGTTTGATGATGTCCGTACGGTTGTCATCTATTGCGACGGTGGCAAAGGACATATGTTGAACCACAATCTAGACCAGTTCGACGGGCTTGCTGAGAAAAAGGTTGGATTGGTTTGTCTTCATTACGGTGTCGAAACCGTCAAGGGCGCGCCCGGTAACAAGTTCCTGGATTGGATGGGTGGTTACTTTGAGCCGCATTGGTCGGTCAATCCACATTGGACCGCTAAGTTTGAAACGTTTCCGGATCACCCGATCAGTCGCGGTGTCGCGCCCTTTGAGATGCAGGATGAATGGTATTTTCATATGCGATTCAAAGAGGGGATGAAGGGCGTAACGCCCATTCTTTCCGCGCATCCCCCGCTTGAAACGATGAAGCGCGGCGATGGCCCGCATAGTGGAAATCCGCATGTTCGCAAAGCGGTCGCCGATGGCGAAATTCAGCACGTCGGTTGGGCCTATGAGCGCCCAGAGGGTGGCCGTGGGTTTGGGTTTACTGGCGGACATTTTCATCGCAACTGGAAAGATGACAACTTCCGTAAAGTCGTTCTGAATGCGATCGTATGGTCGGCGGGTGTTGATGTTCCAGAAGAAGGCGTGCCTTCAAAAACACCGACGCCTGCCGAAATGGAAGCGAATCAGGATTGATCGAATCCTGTCGAAGCCTAGGATCGGCGGAATGTCCAATAGCCAACACGGAACACCCAATGTCCAAGGAAAGAGAGTTTGATCTGCAAGACCGATTCGCTGATTACGCCGTTCGAATCATCAAGCTTTCTGAAGCACTTCCGGAAACAAGGACTGGCAAGCACGTGTCGGCGCAGATCTTGAGGAGTGGGACCTCGCCTGCCGCAAACTATGGAGAGGCACAAAGTGCCGAATCCAAGGCTGATTTCGTTCACAAGCTCAAGGTGGCGCTCAAAGAGCTGAGAGAGACTGATGTCTGGCTCAAGATTATCGCGAAGGCGAAGATGATTGAATCAGCGTCTCTGCTAGCGCCTCTTCTGCAGGAAACAGATGGGTTGATTGCCATCCTGTTCAAGAGTGTCGGGACGGCCAATCGGGCTAAGGCACGGTAGCGCCTCTCGCCTTGGATATTGGTTGTTCCGTGTTGGTTGGTGGATATTGAAAATGGGCGAGAACAACCCGGTCGTTGCAAGTGCTTAATGAATTGTTGATTAGCCCCTTGGTGGGTTAACGTTTTGACAAACCATAAATGTAATAAGGATGCCCCGTGAAAATATTACTTTCTTTCTGTGTTGCTCTCTTTACTGCCGGCCTCGCGTTCGCGGATCCCGTGACGATCTGGATCAGTTCGTATCAGGACAAGCAGTATTACGAGAACATGGTCAAGGCGTACAAGCAGGTGGATACTGACTTTGACGCGGAAATCCATGCTTTTGGTTTCATGGAAATGGGCGACAAGCTCACGGTCGCGATGAAAACCGGCGTGGGTACTCCAGATGTCATTCAGATGGACGAGATTCCCTACAGCATGTTCTTGCGCGGGGATGTGCCCTTTGTTGACCTGGCGGCTCGCCTGAAAGAGGCAAAGCTGACCGACAGTTTTCATCCGCAGCGCTTGGCGCTTTTTACGCAGCAGGGCAAGACATACGCTGTGCCGCAGTCGCTCAGCGCCTACGTCATGTATTACCGTAAGGACCTGTTTAAGAAACACAACATCACGCCAGCCGATGTGGATACCTGGGAAAAGTTTCAAACGGTCGGCAAGCGTCTGAGCGCAGAAGGGCAAGCCCTCTTGCCGCTGGATTCGTCCTATTTCGAAGTCATGCTGCGCCAGCGCGGCGGACGTATGTTCGACGATGAAGGAAAGTCCTTTCCGGATATGGCTGTGGCGGTTGAGGTGTTGACGTACATCAAAGCGCTTAACACGGACCGGGTCGCCATCGCTCCCGGACAGGGCTCTATTTTTGCCCCACTCTTTTTCGGCTCGGATGTGATGAACGACGAAGTGCTCTGTCTGATGGGGGCCGATTGGTATGGGCTGGACATGTTGCAGGTCAACGCACCCGACATGGCCGGACAGTGGGGTATCATGCCGCTGCCCGCCTGGGGCGCAAAGGGCGAGCCCAAAGCGGGACACAAATCCAGTACCTTCGCCGGCCAGGGCTTGATGATTTATAACGGTAGCAAAAAGGTCGACGCCTCGTGGGAGTTTATCAAGTGGGTCATGACGGACATCGACGCCAATGTGCAGCGCTATGTGCAAGGCAACAGCTTTCCCGCCTACATGCCCGCGTGGAAAGATGAGCGCCTCTTGGCCGGTTCGGACTATTTTAGCGGCGATTCCATGGGCAAGATCCTGATGTCCGTTTCTGAAACCTTGCCGCCGATCCAGATGAACGGCAAACGGGGTCAGGCGGTGTTTATGCTGAGCGAGAACTATTTCAGCGCAATGATTTACGGCGACAAGAGCCCGGAAGCCGCGCTAGGTGAATTGAAAAATATTCTGGATAAGTAAGGAGGCTGCACGTGTCCTCCTCAACGGTGTCACCGTTTCGGTCCGCTCTGGCTTGGCTGCTGTTTCCTTTCTTCATCTGCCTGCTTCTGTTCTGGCTAATTCCGCTCTCATCCGGCGTGATGAGCAGTCTGTATGCGGATCCCGCCGCCATTGTGTCCTCCTCGACGGTTCCGTCATCAACGGCGCTGACGCTCAAGAATTACACAGACCTTGTTCAAGATGGCCAGTACCGCAAGGCGCTCAAGAACACATTCGTATACGGTATCTCATCTGTCCTGATTATTCTCCCATTGGCGTTTGTCTTGGCGCACTGGCTTAAGCGAAGCCATCGGCGTGTCCGCCCGCTGCTGACGTTTGGATTGATGGTTCCGGGACTGACCCCGCCCGTTATTCTCGGCATCCTTTTCTTGATGGTGTTTCACGGACGTTACGGCGTACTAAATACTGTATTTGTCGACCCTCTGCTGACCTTGCTGCAGTCCTTCGGCTGGATCGAGCCGGGCCCAACGCATGTGAATTGGCTGAAAGATCCTGCCTTCATCATGCCGGCCATGATTTTGCAGGGCGTGTGGCGTTGGACCGGTTTCGTCGCACTCTTTTTCCTGTGTGGGCTGGAGGCGATTCCCGCGACGTATTACGAAGCTGCACGCCTTGAAGGTGCCGGACCGTTGCATCGCATGCGCTATGTCAGTTTGCCCTATCTGAAACCTGTCATCGCATTCTCCGCCATCTATCTGCTGATCGATGCGTTTGCGATGTTCAGTGGTGCGTATTCGCTTCTGGGTGGATCGGGCGGTACTGATGATGCGGGCTTGCTGCTGGTGTCGTACGCCTATTTCACGGGTTTCAAGTTTCATGAACCAGCAAGTGCGGCCGCCATCAGCATGTCTGTGGTGCCGCTGATGATGGTTGTTATCTGGGCCATTCTATTCGGCACGTCTCGCCGTGAGGTGACTGCATGAAGAAGCGTCCCTGGATCCTGCCTACACTTGCGCTCATCCCAATTGTGTTGGTTTGCATCTATCCGTTTGTATGGATGTTCTTTTCGAGTTTCAAATCGAACAATGAGATCTACAAACCCATGCAGCTTCTGCCTGCCGAGCGGA
>JBLHHU010000285.1:0-4525 GCA_047615735.1 Kiritimatiellia bacterium
TTTTCTGATAGATGCGGTGCCACAGACAGTGCGGGAGTACGTGTCACCTGACGGGAAGAACCCATTTCGAGAATGGCTTAGTGCCCTCCGGGATGTCGAGGCGCGCGCAAAAATCCGCGTCAGATTGAACCGCGTACGAATCGGAAACTTCGGAGACGCAAAGGCCGTCGGTGGCGGCGTCTCTGAATTGCGGATTCCGCACGGTCCGGGCTATCGCGTCTACTTTGGGCGAGCGGGCGGCTCCATTGTGCTGCTACTGTGCGGCGGAGATAAGTCATCGCAGAAGCGAGACATTGAGAATGCGAAAGAATACTGGCTGGATTACCAACGGAGGTCATCATGACAAAATCATCAGTGCGCTACGATGCAGGCCTGCACGAGGATCTGTGCGATCCCGTTGAGGCAGCGGCATACCTGAACGCCGCACTCGAAGACGGATCACAAGACGTTTTCCTTATGGCGCTACGCGATGTGGCGAAGGCGCGAGGTCTTACGCGTCTGGCGCATGAGACCAGCCTCAACAGAGAGAACATGTACCGCATTCTATCGGAGGAAGGGAACCCGCAGCTCTCGAGCCTCAAGGCACTGCTTGATTCGTTGGGCCTCAGGCTTGCCGTCGAGCCGAGACAAGCCGTGGTCTGAGAAGAGGACGTGACTTGGTGACTGGGTGACCTGGTGACGCCGGGTTGCCACCGGAGCCAAAGGCTCCTCCTACTCGGGGTCACCGAGTCACCCAGTCACCAGGTCATTTCCTGCCGCGGAGTCACCGGGTCACCCCACCCGCCTGCTCTACCTGAGAATGACAAGCATCCCGGCGGGAGCCAGGCTAGAGAGACCGGTGACATCTCCGAAGGCGGCCGCTCGTATGACGTGCTCAAGCTGCTCGCGATTCATTCGCTTCGAACTCCCTCAGAATAGTCCAGCGTTCACGATTAGAAAGCACGCCACAGAATGGCGAATTCTGGCGAAGACGATTTCCGCATTCCCCAGGATCCAGAAGAACGGATCGAATGTCACTCCACGGACGCTCAAGAATGTCAGTCCATTCAAGGACGCAGGCATGCTGCGACTCAGGCAGCACACGCAGCCAGTGCCGGCACGTCTGCCGCGCCTTTTCCAAGCCCTGGCGTGCCGGATCGGCCTCAATGTGCTCCACCACGCAACGCGCGAGCGCTAAGCCACGCGCGTCAATCTGTTGATGCCGTTTCATCTCCCAATGGTAGCCCAACCGGCGCTGGCTAAGCAAGAAACGAAACAAGCGTTCCTGACGCCTCCCTTTTGGGACAGAAAGAAGTGCGACCTGGTGACTGGGTGACCTGGTGACTGGGTGACCTGGTGACTGGGTGACCTGGTGACGCCGAGTTGCCACCGGAGCCAAAGGCTCCTCCTACTCGGGGTCACCGAGTCACCAAGTCACCAGGTCACTCCCCCGCCCTCACTTGGACAGATACGGTGCAATGCTGATCAATTCATCCTCGGGCGGAGCCATGGCCTCAATCTTCTTGATGGCGTCGAGCACCTGCATGTGCAGATCCTCCGGTGATGGCGGCTTCCTCCTATTGCGCTGTGTCTCCCAGTAGGCTGCGTGTTGTTTCAGCTCCGGGATGACGCGCTTGGCATGCGCGCCGTATTGCAGCAGCACATCGAGTATCTTCGGCATGCGGCTGCCTTTGCCGTGGTTCTTCTGATGGCGCACATACCATGCGGTCAGCTGCAGGCCCTCTTTGACGCGATGCTTGGCCATGAGCTTGAGGCCATCCATGCGGACCTCGGAAGCGAACATGATGCCCGACGGCGCAATGTCCTCGGACGCGCGGTAAATGTCGCCCCACATCTGTTTCAGTTCCTCTTCCGTAAACGACTTGTAGACCCACGACAGCGTGGATCGTGCCCAGCCGTTCTCGTTCGTGAGGATCTCCTTAACGGCAGGCAGAAGCAGGTCTCTGTTGACGCCCTCAAGCCCGTATTCGACCAACAGGCCTCGGCGCGGCTGTACGCTGCCTCGATAAAAGAGCGACCGACCAATGTCATGCTGCAGGACACGCCGCGGGTCGTCAGGTGTATGCTGTACCGCCATCTTTAGCAGGACGGGGATCGCCGGCTTCGCCACGGCTAAAAGTCCGCGCTTTTTATCGCGGTTGATGAGCGCCGCAATCGCATAGGTCTGGAACGTGACGTCCTTCTCCGTCGCCATCATCCGGATCAATTTTTCTGCAGCCGCTTCGCTGCCGAACCCAGCCTTACACAAGGCCTCGGCGGCGCCGTAGCGCGCGAACCTGTTCTTGCTTTCGAGCATCGGAATCAATTGATCAACGCAATTGATATTGCGTTCGGCCAACGTCTTGGCCCCAATCGCACGGGTCGGCGGTAGAGGATCCTTCAGCAACGCAAGAATGTCCGAGACCGAAAGTCGGCCGCGTGCAGCTTCATCAACGTCCAGTCGTCCTGCATCCATAATCTGCGCAACCCGCGCCTGCGTGAGGTGGCTCTCCGTCGGCGTCGCTTTGCCTGTCAGATAGAGCGTCTTCCTTGGCACACAAAGCTGAAGAAGCCGGGCGCCCGTACTGTCCCACTTCGTCTTGGGATCGCCCTTATCACCCTTCTCGCCGGCGTTGCCCTGATAGACCATGCGGCCATCCGGCTGGCGCTCCAGGGTAAAGGCCCAATTCATTTCATCCATGTAGGCCTGCAGGCCAAGCTCGCCCCCACGCGCAGCACCAATTCCGCCCCAGAGATGACTCCAGAAGCATCCGGTATGCCCCGCTTCGCGACCACTCGGGGCCGAGGCCAAAACCATATCCGCGAAAAATTGCGCGCCCGTCCTGTTTCCCATCAAGTCGAAGAATATGGCCGCAGCGCCCGACTTACCATTATCGTCATACCAGTGATTGGCGGCGCCGTGATCGCCGTAAGGAATCGTGCCCTTATCAATGAAGTAGCTAAAGAACCTGTTGCCGCGCTCGATCGCCTGCGAGATCTCATCATTCTTCACGCCGCACTTTTCGGCGAGCGGGAGCACGATCATCAGCGTCAGACCCATTTGATTGATCGCGCCGTATCCACCCAGATGCCCGTGCAGATGCCCGGCATTCTCACGCGCCGCATAGGTGTGACCCCATGTCCCTGCCCCACTCTGCCCCATGGCAATTTTGGTGGCGTATTCCGTAATCGTCGGCAGGACGTAATCGTCACCGGTGGCGAGGTAGTACTCGCAGAGGAAGAGCGTCTTGTACGACCAGTTCCAACATTTCATGGAGACGTGCTTTTCAACGCTCAGGACTTCACCAGGCACGCATACCGAGCGGGCATACGCCTTCAGCTGCGGCATCAAATCCTCGCGCCCCGTGGAGAGCATACCCAATGCTTCAATAGAGCCCAGCCATCCTGCTTTCAGTTCCTTGCCCTTAAGGTAGTCGCCGGCCATGCTAATAATTTTATCGGTCTTCGCACACGCGAAGGGCATCGTGTCGCTGTAGTCGCCAAGCACCGCAAGCGTCAGCACAACGTCCTGCTCTTTTCCTTTGCGCCATACGAGCAGGTTCAGTTGCCCCTTGTTCGCGTGCGTCTCTGCCGCATTGATCGCGTCCGCGAGCGCCCGGCGGGCATCACGCGTGAATGTCTTGCCGCCGCACCCCGTGATCACATCGCCAAGCTGAAGTTTGCCGTCCGCCGGCCCATCGTCATCCACGCGGGTGATTAGGATTTGGCGCGCAAGTGCGCTGGCACCCTGATTGGGAGTGCGGTGGAAGCACCACCCATTGGCGCCGATCGGCCCTAAGCGCCAATCGCGACTGTCGTCCGGTTTACCACCCGCCGTCAGATCGGGTGCGACTTTGTGAAAAAACCCCTTGCTCCTGCCCGCGGCCTCGGGCACCAGCCCCAACGCCAACAAACAACAAAGTACCGTACCACCAAATGCGATTCTATTTTTCATGATCAATATTTCCTAATCCTTACGCTCGGTTTACGGCTCCGCGGAGCGTCGAACTCCATCGAAACACATTGTGTGCTGTTGTTTACTGGAGTACGAGACTCCGTCGAGCGGCTTTTTCAATAGCCACACAGCACAACATCACTTCGGGGCATCAAACAGGGCCTCGAATTTCTGACGTGATTTGGGGCCTGCTTTTTCGAAATATTCGTCGGCGCCTTTGACGTTGCCTACAGCTTCGAGGAAAACAGCGGCCATGGCCTGCGCGTCAGTGCTGTCGGATTTGAGCGTGGCCACCAGCACGGCGAGAGTTACTTGATCGCGAGCCGGCAGATCATTGATTGAAGACGCCGCACGACCAGTCCCCTCCACAATTTCAAAGGACAGCGTGCCGTCGCTCTCGGCCTCGGCCAGCCATACGCTTCGCGGACTCTTTGAAAGACGTAAGGGAACCGGCTTAAGGCCAACGCCCTGATGCAGTTTAACAAGGGTGCGCAGCAGGGCCTTCTGCAGGGCCGCCAGCCGATCAGGGGCTAGGGCCCGCGCTTGGCGCAGCACAGGTCGCACGCTTGGGGTCACGCGATTCAGCGTCGT
>JBLHHU010000286.1:0-4489 GCA_047615735.1 Kiritimatiellia bacterium
GGATCCATTTATGACCCGGCAGGTTGCATAGGCAATACTGGCCTTGGTGATGGCTTGCGTGAAATACGCATCCGTATTTTTATCAAGAAGGGGGAGTTTTATGGCTGGGGCGAATATTAGAGTTATGGAGATCAATAGACCCACTGAGCATTGTATCAATGTTTTCTTTTGCAAGCGCATTGTATCTCCTTAATCCAACGTAACGTACGACCTGCGCGGAACATAAATGTCAGGCATGCAAGCGGTGCGTTTACAGAAAGAGGCATCTCGAATAACCGTGATGTGCGAGGGAGGCACCGTATCTACCCGCAGAATAGATACCCACCATGAAATGAACGAGCCTAAAGAAGCCCCGGTTAAGTCGGGTGGCGTGGTGAACACACGAACCTAAAGGCAGTTGCGAGCCTGTACGCAGGTCAGCGTAGGCGCGGCATTACTTCGGGCCATTCTCTGGTTGCGGCTTGTTCGAGGGGGTTGTTTGCTTTAGATTTCTTTGTTCAATAATTTCGTACCACTTTAAACATGACGGGATGGTAATATAAAAAATCGAATTCTCATGATTGATGACGAGCCAGAATTTCTGGAACTGACCAAGTTGCGACTGGAGGCCAACGGCTACGTTGTTGCCACAACAGAAGAAGGACAGTCCGGATTGGCGCTTGCGCAAGAATTCAAACCCGATCTGATTATCCTGGATATCAACATGCCCGGGATGGACGGCGGTGACGTCGCCGAGCGCATCCACGCGACCCCCGAACTCGCGAAAACGCCCATCGTCTTTCTGACCGCGCTGGTCGACGAAAACGAAGCCGCCGCGACACAGAACTCCACGCAAGGGGAACACTTTCTCTCCAAGGTCGGCGGCTCGGAACGCCTACTCGACTACGTCAAAAAGACCCTCGCCAATTAAAGGGGTCAGGGGTCAGGGGGCAGGGGTCAGGAGACAGGGGGCAGGAGACAGGGTTCTGACCACTGAATACTGTTTACCGACCACTGTTCCCCGTGCTCAGGCCTTGTAGGGCACGAACTCGCTCTGGGGTCGGAAGTCTTTTTCTTTGGCCACGGCGAGCATCTCGCGCCAGCAATTCAGCAGGCTCTGGGGCTCCGGCAAATCCTTCTTGAGCATCGTGTGGAGCTCCGGCAGGTTGCGCGACGGCACGGTCGGGTAGATGTGATGATCGATGTGATCATCGAGCCCCCAGTAAAGCAGCCGGACAAAGGGCCCAACCTTGATCGAACGCGTACAGAGGCGCTGGTCATTCACATCGTACAGCCGCGTGATGTGCTCCGTGTTGTGCCACAGCCCCTCAAATGCTGAGCCGATCTGCCAGGCAATGGTAACAAACAGAATCAGCTCCCAGCGCTGGAAAACAATGGCCGCGGCGGCGACAGCAATGTGGAAAAGGAGGATGCCCGCGGATTCACGACGAATGGCTGCGTTGTCCTTTTCGGAACAATGGTCGGTCATCATGCGATCCTTTTGCCCGAGCGCTCGGCGAATTTGAACAAGGATTTCCTTAAACAAAGCTTTGACGGCCCCGATGACGAGGATCCGGAATAACGCATCTCGCAAGACCGAACGCAACCATTTGCTCGTGATCACCTCCGGCCAATCTGTCTCGGGGTCAATGCCACGCACCATGGTGTAGCGATGATGCAACTGGTGCGACTTGCGCGCGTATCGCGGACTGTTCCACATCAGCGCCTGAACCAAGAAAAATAGCGGTTCACTGAACCAGTCAAAGTTTCTAGCAAACACGGTCTTGTGCTGTAGCTCGTGGGCGATGGCCACCCAAAATCCGTAGAGGAAATAGTACCCATAGAGCGGAACGATCGCCAACCACAGGCTCTGCTTGGCAGCCAGCACGGTGAGCGCGATGGTTACTGCCAGAAACAACACAAACTGGCCAACGCGATAGAGGCCGTTCCATGTACTGCGTTCGGACAGCTTCTTGACAACATCAACGTCAAGCCCCAGACGCCTCCAGTTGCGTCCCTCATGGCTCCACTCGTATTCCGACAATTCCCCACGTGGCGTAAATTCCAGATCCATCCTGCACTCTCGTTGTTGCTAACCAATCACGACCATTTGAAGTGTTCACATATACCCGATTGCCTCGTAATTGTCATTCGTTGTATCGTATTCATGATTGCTTAAACCGCGATCCTACCCAAAAAACCTCAAACGCAAGTGCCCGAGGACGAAAACAGACCGATCTCACAAGGCGCATTTGAAGCTCGGGCATCAACATCATTGCAAGAGCTTCAAAAAGAAAGGTTTACGACAGCCATATACACAACACGGCAAACGGTGCGTATGATACAAATGCGCTTTACCCGAACGCGCACGTGAGCAACAACCCCACATTCAGGGAAAACAGATGAAGCCAATAGTCCTCATGATGCTGATGAGCCTGACCTCGGTGCTGAGGGGTGACCCAATGAACGACGCCATGGACAGTGGCAGAACCAACCTCTTCGCCGGGAATTTCGCGGCAGCCATTTCAAACTTTGATGGCGTCGCCAAAAAGGCTCCCGCCGCCGAACCACGGTTATGGCAACGCGGCATCGCCTACTATCTGGCTGGGCGCTACTCGGATGGTGCCGCACAGTTCGAGCGCCATCAACGCGTGAACCCAAACGACGTCGAGAATGCGGCCTGGCATTTCATCTGCAAAGCGCGTGCCGAAAACGTGAGCGCGGCACGACGTGCATTGATTCCCATCACGGGCGATCGGCGCGTGCCCATGACCCAAATTCACGACCTCTTTGCGGGCAAAATTCAACCGCGCGGTGTGCTCGCAGCGGCAGAAGCAAGTCCCACCGCGCAGCGCGATCGCGCCATGTGTTATGCTCACCAGTATCTCGGCCTATATTTCGAAGTTCAGGGTCGACCGGACATGGCCCAGATGCACATGCACAAGGCCGCTTCCGACCATTTCCGTGACAGCTACATGGGTCATGTGGCCAGAGCACACGATCAGAAGATGAAAACTGAACGCTCCACCAACACCATGCCCAAAGGCGAACCCTATACGGTCCTGCGGGGCGGCCTTCCAAACGCTTACACGACGTTCATGCAAACGCGCCGGGGACGCGTTGCCTTCATCGGCGGATCCATTACCCAGGCGCAAGGATGGCGCCAGATGATCGGTGCCGATCTCGCAAAGCGTTTCCCTGATACAGAATTTTCGTTCGTGCCAGCCGGTATTGGCTCAACCGGTTCAACGACCGGCGCCTTCCGCCTCCAGGCGGACGTTCTTAGCAAGGGCAAGATCGACCTCCTCTTTATCGAGTTTGCCGTCAACGACAACCAAGATGCGGCACTCAGCACGACGCACGCCATTCGCGGCATGGAGGGCATGATTCGCCAGGCACGTGCTCACAATCCGAAAATCGACATTGTGATCTCGTACTTTGTGAACCCAAGCCACATCAACGACTTTCAAAACGGCATCGTGCCCGACGAAATTCAGGCCCACGAAAAGGTTGCCGCGCATTACAACCTGCCCTCTGTTCACCTGGCCCGCGAAGTGGCCGATGCCGTGATCGAAGGTGCCTATACATTCAAGACCTATGGCGGCACGCACCCCGTAGACTTCGGACAAAAGGTCTATGCGAATCGCGTCAGCAAACTGTTTGACGACGCATGGTCGACCCCGCCCACACCAGAAGTGGCCAGCATGCCGGAAAATCAACTCGACGAGCGGAGTTACACGCGTGGCCGTTATATCCCGCTCACCGCCATCGCGCTTGGCACCTGGGTGCACAGTGTGCCGAAATGGAACAGTATTTCTGGTAATATACGCGCATTGAATACCCAGAACGTCATGATCCATAGCGAGACTCCGGACGAACCGCTCAAAGCGACGTTTACAGGAACGGCGGTCGGAGCCTATATCCTGGCCGGCCCAGATGCGGGACAACTGGCGTACCGTATCGACGGTGGACCCGCACAGACGATCGACCTGCGCCATCGATTCAGCGCAAACCTTCACTACCCGCGCACCGTCCTGTTTCATGACGAACTCGAGCACGGGGATCATGTCATCACGGTCCACTTGCTCCCGCAGCACACCTCAGCACCCCTGGCCGCCCGCATTCTGCATCTGTTAGCAAACTAACCAGAACCGCGGCAACCGTAACACAATGTTACACATCAACTTCCCCTGATGATTGCAACCCGTTTTGACGTGTTGTTTTTTTACTATCTTCATACCTTTTCAATATTGCGAACTTCGCAACACCTTATTAATAAACGTCTTATAGTATCCGGAGGTGTGTTGGCATGATTAATGCACTAACAGTGTACCGTAATGAAGATCACAACACACATCGCAACGTTCATCGCCGCAGCAACACTAACAGCAAACGCTGGCAACGTGGTTTGCGTCGGTATTAACGAATACGCAGAGCGCACCAACCTCGAGCATGCTGAAAACGATGCGCGTACGGTGGCTGGCATCTTCGAAACCCAGGGCCACACGGT
>JBLHHU010000287.1:0-4482 GCA_047615735.1 Kiritimatiellia bacterium
TTTGACTTGGCATTCGTAAACCTCGATTAGTCATGGCTTGGGTATTTGGGTGCTTGGGTACTTGGTAATTGAATGGCACGTATCATTGGCGTAGTCCTTGCGAAAGAAGCTTAACTTAGTGCCATTCGGGACAGACCATCAGAGAGTGCCATTCGGAACGGCCTGCAACTTTCGTTTTGTCGAAAGTACGGCCTGTTCTGCCCGAGCTTGTGATGGCGAACTGGCTGCGTTTGGTGCCTGCTCCTTTGCGGGGCCATTTCCCCTCTCGTCGCAAGCTCCTCGCTCGAGAAAAGGCCCTACTGTCGAGCTCTGCCAAGGGACAGACCGGAACAGAACATTTTCCCACTTGCAGGCGTGACCTTTTTTTGCAATATTTAGCCTCGCCTAAACAATTTATTAGACAAGGATAAAATGCTTTCACAATCTGTTGAGAATTTTTTAAAAACGGTGTATAGCCTACAAAAACCGGATGAATGGGTGGGCACGTCGCGATTAGCGAGAGCGCTGGGTCAGCGCCCAGCGTCGGTCACCAACATGGCCCAAAAATTGGCCAAATCCGAGGATGGCCTACTCACTTACCAAGCCTACAAAGGCGTCAAACTGACAGAAACCGGCACGAGCGTCGCCCTGGAAGTCATTCGCCACCACCGATTGATTGAACTCTATCTTTCGAAGCAGCTCGGCGTGCCCTGGGATAAAGTTCACGACGAGGCCGAAAGGTTGGAGCACGTGATTTCGGAAGATCTGGAAGATCGCATGGCGGCGGCTCTTGAGGACCCCATGATCGATCCACATGGTGCGCCCATCCCCACCAAAGACGGCTATGTCGCCCTGCGACCTTCTGTTCCGCTAGCCTCTGTCGAGCCCGGCCACGTCGTCGAAGTTGTTGAGGTCAATGACCACGATGCGCAGTTGCTGCGCTACCTCGGCGAACTGGACCTCTACCCTGGCAACCGCTTCAGCGTTTTAGGGCGCGAGTCATTTGGCCAATCCATCAGCATCGAACGCGACGGCAAACCGACCAGCCTCGGCGAAGAAGCCGTGCCCCATATTTTTGTCACCATCATCGGTGAAATCGAGAAAGAGAAAGAGAAAGACCCAGCATGAAGCATCCCATCGTTTACACTTTGCCATTGATCGCAGCGGGGCTTTGCGCCGTCTTGGCCATGTCCTGCGGCCAATCGGACCCCGCGGCATCATCAGAAGCCACGCAAGCAACCCGTGACTCCGCCACACCCTATACAATTGTCGCAACCGTGGGCATGGTGGGCGACATTGTGCGTCAGGTCGCTGGAGAAAAAGCCACCGTCAAAAACATCATCGGAACCGGTGTCGACCCCCATCTCTACAAACCGACGCGCAATGACGTTGTCGCGCTGCAGGGCGCTGACGTGATTTTTTACTCAGGCCTGCTGCTTGAAGGAAAAATGGGCGACGTCTTGATCAAAGTCGCACGTACGAAGCCCGTTTTCGCTGTGACCGAACTCATCCCGCGGGAATTCGTGTTGGAACCCGAGGAATTCGCCGGACACCCCGACCCGCACGTATGGATGGACATCCGTGGCTGGATGAAGGCCGTCGAAGCCGTCAACCGGTCGCTGGCCGAGTTCGATCCGGCCAACAGCGACACGTATGCGGCCAACGCCAAGCGCTATCTGGAGCAACTAGAGGCGCTCGACACCTATGCCAAGGACGTCATCGCCACGATCCCGGAAGCCGGACGTATCCTCATCACGGCCCACGACGCCTTCAACTACTTTGGACGTGCGTATGATATTGAGGTTCGTGGCATTCAGGGGCTTTCCACAGAATCCTCTGCTGGGCTTGAGGACATTCGACGTCTGGTTGACATCATCACCGAACGCGACATCAAGGCGGTCTTTATTGAATCCAGCGTGCCGGACAAAAACGTGCGCGCCCTAATTGAAGGTGCCGCCGCGCGCGGCAAGACGGTCACGGTTGGGGGTGAATTGTATTCCGACGCCATGGGCAATGCCAACACCTACGAAGGCACCTACGTCGGCATGCTGGATCACAACATCACGCTTGTCACCCGCGCCCTTGGCGGCCAAGCCCCCGAAAAGGGTTTGAACGGAAAATTAAATCCGTCACATTGACGCAGCACCCGCGAAGGAGCCACTCCGTGCCAGATTTATTACGCGTCTTCGGACGTCATCACACCAAACCAAACCCGACGGCGCCACTGGGTGACGAGCATCCGGAGAATGCGCCGCTTTCGATCGACGACATGACCGTCGCCTATCACCACAAACCGGTCTTGTGGGACATCGAATACGACGCTCCTGAAGGAAAGCTGATTGGCATCATTGGACCGAACGGTGCCGGCAAAAGCACATTAATCAAGGCCGTCATGGATCTGGTCCCACGCGCGTCGGGCCGCGTCAGGATCTATGGTAAACCCTATGCCAAGCAACGTAAACTGGTTGGTTATGTACCCCAGCGTGAAAGCGTCGATTGGGATTTCCCCGTCAACGCACTCGACGTTGTGACCATGGGCCGCTACGGCAAAATCGGATGGTGCCGCCCAGTACGCAAGCAGGACAAAGACGCGGCGTTGCACGCCTTGGAACGCGTTGACATGGCCGACTACGCGCACCGTCAGATCAGCCAACTATCCGGCGGCCAACAGCAGCGCGTCTTTCTCGCACGCGCGCTGGCTCAGGATGCCAAAATCTATTTCATGGATGAGCCCTTCGCTGGCGTCGACGCCGGCACGGAAGGTGCCATCATTGCCATTCTGCAAGAATTGATTCAGCGTGGGCGCACGGTATTTGTCGTTCACCATGACCTGCAAACCGTGCGGCACTACTTCGACGAATTGATCATGCTGAACATGCGCATCGTCGCCAGTGGGCCCACCGAAGATGTCTTCACGCAGGACAACCTGAAGAAAACCTATGGCGGAAAATTGACGCTCCTGGACGAGGCCGCACAGGCGCTGGCCGAAGCCGCTCGCCGCTAAGAGGACCGCCACGATGAACACGCTCACCGATACACACGCAGACTGGCCCAGCATGGCGCAGTTATTGAGTGTCCTGCAATTGCAGGATTACAACACGCGTGTGGTCGTCATCGGCACGGTCCTGCTCGGCATCGCAGCCGGCATGATTGGCACGTTCATGTTACTTCGCAAACGCGCACTCATGGGCGACGCGATCAGTCACGCGACCTTGCCGGGCATCGGCATCGCCTTTCTTGTGATGGCCGCGAATGGCGGCAGCGGGCGCTGGTTGCCGGGCCTCTTATTGGGAGCGGTTATTTCGGGCCTGATCGGCATGGGCTCCGTTCTGCTCGTGCGGTCTCAGTCGCGGCTCAAGGAAGACGCCGCATTGGGAATCGTATTGAGCGTCTTCTTCGGTCTTGGTGTCGCCATTCTAGGCATCATCCAGCAATTGTCGCTCGGGCATGCCGCCGGCCTGGAATCATTTATTTACGGCAAGACCGCCTCCATGCTGGCGCGCGACGCCTGGCTGATCGCGGCCACAGCCATGGCCGTACTCCTCTTTTGCGTCATGTTTTTCAAAGAGTTCGGGTTGATCTGCTTCGATCAGCAATACGCCGGATCACAGGGCTGGAATGTGGCTCTGCTGGATGTGATCATGATGGGCCTCGTCGTTGTTGTGACGGTGATTGGACTACAAGCCGTGGGACTCATTCTGATGATCGCGCTGCTCGTGACCCCACCGGCCGCAGCACGCTTCTGGACCAGTCATCTGACCCGAATGATGATCATCTCAGCACTCATCGGTGCCGTCAGCGGCTATTGTGGTTCCGCCATCAGCGCCCTCATGCCGCGCCTACCCGCGGGCGCGGTGATCGTCATTGTCGCCGGCGCCTGCTTCCTCGTTTCGATGATCTTCGGAACCGAGCGTGGCATTCTCAAGCGCGTGCTCCGACATGCGCAATTGTCGCGTCGCGTCGAACTGCATCATCTTCTGCGTGCCCTGTATGAGTGGAACGAGCAACAACAGCCAGACACCGCCGACTCCCTCGCTGCACACTCGCTTCAAAAACCGATGAGCCGACAGCTGTTAGTCGAAGCCCGATCCTGGAGCCTGCCTGCGCTACTGCGCGTCCTTCGACGCTCCCGCCACAAAGGCTTTGTTCGTATTGGCAGAAACAACGACGTCCAACTCACCCGCGAGGGTTTCCACGAGGCATGGCGTGTCGTCCGAAATCACCGACTCTGGGAAACGTTTCTGGTCACGCATGCCGACATTGCCACCGTGCATGTCGACAGCAGCGCCGATGAAATCGAACATGTCTTGGGCGTCGACATGGTGGCGCGCCTCGAAGCCTTGCTGCAACAGTCGCACCCGGAGCTGGTCATGCCGGAAAGTCCGCACATCATTTCCCGGCTCGGGGTGCCAGCATGATCTGGACGAGCATGGATACATGGATTGTGGTCGCCGGTGCGCTCAGCGCAGTCGCCTGCGCCATTCCCGGCAACTTTCTGGTGCT
>JBLHHU010000288.1:0-4481 GCA_047615735.1 Kiritimatiellia bacterium
CCGTCATCAACGGCTTTCTGGCAAGTGAAGACTGCCTCAACACGCTTGGTGCCGTGCAGCAATTGGGCGCTAGCGCGACGCGGGAGGGCACCTGCGTGACCATCACGGGCGCCGGTGGCCACTATGTTGCGCCTGCAAAGGCACTGGATCTTGGGAACTCCGGGACCGGCATGCGCTTGATTGCCGGTTTGCTTGCAGCGCACCCCTTTGAAAGCGTGCTGACGGGCGATGCATCTTTGCAGAGTCGACCGATGGGGCGCATCCGTGATCCATTGGTTGAAATGGGCGCACGCATTGCTTTGACCGGCGAACGGGGCTTCGCTCCAATGACGATTCACGGCGGCGCGTTGCATGCCATTGATTACGTGCTTCCGATGGCGTCCGCACAGGTGAAGTCCTGTGCGTTGCTTGCTGGCCTGCTGGCCGAGGGGGTCACACGTGTTGTTGAGCCCGAAGAAACCCGCGACCACACGGAACGTCTCATGAATGCCTTGTCGTTGCCATGTGTTGTCGACGGGTTGCAGGTTTCGATTACAGGCAGTGCCGGCGCCTCTCTGAACGTGTCGCACGAGGGGCAATGGAATGTCCCCGGTGATTTTTCTTCGGCCGCATTCTGGATCGCCGCCGCCGCCATCACGGAGGGGTCCGAAGTGGTGATCGAGCATGTGGGCCTGAACCCTCGCCGAACAGCGTTTCTCGATGTGATGCGGCGTATGGGCGCACGGATTGACGTTGAAGCCGACGCGACGTCCGACTGGGAGCCGGTAGGCCGTATCATCGTGCGCGGCGGACCATTGCAGGGGACCACGGTATCAGGCGCTGAAATTCCAAATTTGATCGATGAACTACCGCTCGTGGCGATTGTGGGTGCCGTTGCAAGCGGGACCACACGCATTGCGGATGCGCATGAGTTGCGGGTCAAAGAAACCGATCGCATTGCCGCCATGATTGCATGTCTGGAACAGTTCGGCGTCACGAGCACCGAAACGGAGGACGGCATGGTTATCACCGGCGGGCAGGCCATTCGGGGAGGCGGGCGTGTGAACAGCTACGGGGATCACCGCATCGCCATGGCTGGCAGCATTTTGTCGTTACGGGCTGACGCACCTGTCGATATTGATGGCATTGGGTGCATCCGTACATCGTATCCGGAATTTTGGGACCACTTTGAACATCTTGTTGGAGCGAGTATATGAGTCATGTTGTTGTTGCTGTCGATGGACCGGCTGCCTCTGGCAAGTCGAGCGTGTCGCGTCGCGTTGCGAAAGACCTAGGGTTTCACTACGTGGATTCAGGGGCACTTTATCGCGCGGTCACATGGTTGGCTCTGGAAGAAGGCTTGTCGTGTGAAGACCAAGACGCCATCTCTGCATTTGTGGCTGGTATTCGTGTTGCCTACGGTCTTGAGGATCAAGCGGTCACGTTCACCATGAATGGGCGTGCACCCGGTGATGCCATTCGCACACCCGTCGTTAATGACAACGTGAGCTATGTTGCCGTCGTGGCAGCGGTGCGCGAGCGCGTTGTGGCTTGGCTGCGGGATATGGCGACGGTGGGCGATTTGGTTATGGAAGGTCGTGACATCGGGTCAAAGGTTTTTCCTGATGCGGATTTCAAGTTTTATTTAGACGCGTCCCCCGAGGTCCGAGCTCAGCGTCGCACGGGGGAGTACCAAGGTGCCGTCAGTGCGCAAGATGTCGCCGCGAACCTGAAAAAACGCGATACGATTGACAGTGGGCGAAAAGTCGACCCGCTGAAGGTTGCTGATAATGCCGAGGTTGTTGATACCAGCGATATGACGCTCGAAGGGGTGGTCGCCCAGATTGTTGAGCGCGTTCGCCAAGGATCCAGTTAGTCCGCCTGTTGTTATAGGCGAAAGGATGTACCACATGGATCCAAACACACTAATTGGTTTGGTTATTGTTGTTGTTGCTGTGACGACGATCTGTTGTCTGGTTTTCTGGAGCTATCGCACGATCGAGCGAATAGCGGACAAACGCCTTCAGTCTGTTCGCGATATCGTACGAGACCTGAACGATGAGCGGTGACACCAAAGTAGCGTCTGAGCTGTCGCGAGAGCTGTCACTGTTCCAGATTACGATGATGGGCCTCGGCATGATGATCGGTGCCGGTGTCTTCCTCGGCATGGGCACCAGTATAGGCTACGCCGGTCCCGGTGGTGTGGTCTTGACCTTCGCGTTGAATGGTCTTGTGGCCATCTTTACCGCCATGTCCTATGCGGAGCTCAGTTCGGCGATCCCGCGTGCCGGCGGAGCCTACAATTTTGCCCGCGTCGGCTTCGGACGCGGTACCAGTTTCGTTGCTGGCTGGATGGAATGGTTCGCTTCGAGCGTTGCTGGGGCACTTTATGCAGTCTGTTTTTCGACCTACATTCTGCGCTTCCTGACCGGTCTTGGATTTGTCAATATTCCCGAGAACTGGTATTCCGCCGCCGTGCGTTTACTTGCCATTACGGTGGCCGCTGTTTTTCTGTACATCAATTACCGTGGTGCATCCGAAACGGGGAAAATCGGCGCGATCATGACGCTCGCCCAAACCTTATTTCTCATTTTCATTGCAGGATTGGGTGTTTGGACGGCGATCAAAGATCCGGAGCGTCTGGCCAATTTTGAACCGTTTCTGAACGCTGACAATCACGGCTGGGGTGCCTTGCTTGTGACGATGGGACTGACGGCCGTTGCATTTGAAGGTTATGAGGTGATAGCGCAGGCCGGGGACGAAACCATCGATCCGCGTCGCAATATTCCCAAAGCGATGCTGCTTTCAGTGCTCATCGTCACGTTGACATACGTGGGCTGTGCTTTTGCGACGGTTGTTGCGGTACAAGCTGGCCCTGATCTGATCGTGGATGGCCAGGTGGTGGCGCCGTGGCAGTGGATTGGCAGTCACGGTGGCGAGGGGTTCGGGGCCGCCATTGAACGTCTGATGCCACGTTGCGGCAATGTGTTGGTCGTGTTGGCCGTGATTTTCGCATCCACGTCTGCCTTAAACGCGACGATTTATTCGGCCACGCGCGCATCCTACGCGCTGGGACGCGATCGTATGTTACCCCCGTTTTTCGCGGCGATTTCAAACAAGACGAAGACGCCATGGGTGGCGCTTCTGTTTACAGGCGGGATCATCGCGATTGTTGCCGGTGCCTTGGACACGATGGCCGTGGCCGCCAGCGCCAGCGTCATGTTCTTGCTCCTGTTTTTCTTGGTTAATATTTGCGTGATTCGAGTGCGTTATCGAATGGGCGATGAATTGCAGTACGGCTTCCTGATGCCCTTCTTTCCGCTGTTTCCGATTCTTGCGATAATCTGTCAGGGCGCGCTGACCGTTTTTCTGCATGAAATCGGTCTCGCCGCAATCATCATTGCACCTTGTTGGATCATCATCGGGGCCATTTTTTACAGGGTCTATTCCAAGTCGCGTGCAACGTCCAGCGGGGATGAAATTCATGTTTTGGAAGAAGAGCACGTGGTTGTTGGTGATGAGTACCGGGTTATGGTTGCCGTTTCGAATCCTGATACGGCGCTGTCTCTCGTCGCAAGCACGCATGCCATTTGTGAGGCGAAGAAGGCAAGCGTCGAAGTGCTGCACATGGTTCCGGTGCCGGACCAAGTGCCGCTTTCCGATGCGCATAAGTACATGTCTTCAGGCAAGGAGGCCATCACGGAGACAATGCTCTATCTGGCACCTTCTTTTCAATTTGGCACGACCGTTCGGTATTGTCGAAATGTGGCACGGGGCATTGTCAGTGCCGTGCGTGAGCGTAAATCGAATCTTCTCATCATGGGGTGGCGGGGTGGGAGTAACTCGCGTGGATTCACGCTCAGCAGCACGATTGACCCGGTTATCGAACGCTGCTGTTGCGATGTTGCTGTATTCAAGAATTGTGGCGGCAGTCGCTACAAACGCGTTCTTGTTCCTGTGGCCGGCGGACCCAACAGCGCTTTGGCACTGGAACTTGCGATCATTCTAGCCGATCAGCAAGAGGGTGAGGTGACCGTCTTTACGGTTGGATCCGCCAATGGGCAGCCTGCCTTCGATGTTGAAAAGTTCGCCCGCGACCACGCGCCGCCCGAAAGCAGCGGCAGCGTGCAGGTGAAAACCCGTACCGTGATGGGTAATGACCCCGTGGAGAGTATTATAGGGGAAGCGTCATCGTCCGGTTCTGACTACGATCTGATGGTTCTCGGTGGAACACGCGAGCCTGTTCTGGCCCAGTTTACGCGTGGTTCTGTGTCGGAAAAGATTGCCCAACTGTATGAAAAGCCCATGGTTATGGTACAGATGTCCCGAGGGCTACGATCCTGGATTCGGCGTTGTATCTAAGCGCTTCTTGATGGACAGCGCCAACGAATGGCATTTCCTCGCGCTGATTGATTCCCCGTAAGCCATTGCTCGACACCACGCCTGCATTGGGTCCCTTGGCGCAGAGGTCAGGGGGCAGGTGTCAGGTGTCAGGCAGATTC
>JBLHHU010000289.1:0-4463 GCA_047615735.1 Kiritimatiellia bacterium
GTCGATGATAAAGTCTTTGCGAAGCACGGGTTTCTGGACGACGGCACGCACCTCGCTCAGGCGTTCAATGTGCATGCCAAAATCGGATGCATTGGTCAGCACGGACACGGCTTTGACGAGGTCGCACTCGGCATAGGCGTGTGCGGCGTCGGCAACATTTTCGGCGCGCATCTCGCCCATGCTTGGTGAGCGTTGCTTTATTTCGGTAATCAGCGCGAAACCGGATTGCAGGGCCGCGTGAAAGGAACGCACCGGGGGCGCGTCTGTGAGCCGAGCCTGCATGTCGGTTAGCGGGGTCTCCGCCATGTGGCGGTCGACTTCGACGCGTACGCGTTCCGCAATGCGGCTTAGGATGGTGCTTTCGATTTTCATATTCGTCTCAATGGTCTGCGTAGTTGTAGTGGTGTTGCGTCTGAAAAGCACGCCTGTTTTCAACGGCGGCGATTCGATCAGGCCAGGTCGCTTACGGCGCGTTCGAGCTGTCGGGCGATGGCCGCCTGGCCATCGTCGTCGTTTGGTATGTCCGAAAACGTGCGTGGTGAACCGACGTGAACGGCAATTTTGCCCTTGCTAGGGCGTTGGACGTCGCAGGGGAAGACGTCATAAGCGCCGCTGATGTAGCAGGGCAAAACGGGGATGTCCGTGCCCGCGACCAGCGCGCCTACACTCGGGCGGTAGTAGCCTGCTTTTCCATTATGGGAACGCGTGCCTTCGGGGAAAACGATCACAATCGGGTCCGTTGTCAGGAGTATGTTGCGCAGTTCCTCTGGCGAGTGTCGCCCCGGGTGTCGTCGCCAAAGCGGCAAGTTGTGCAGCAAGGGCACCGTCAGGTGTGTCGGCAAGGGGCGAACAAAGAAGGTGTCTGCAGCGGCGACGGGCATGGCGCGCAGGCGAAGGTGTCGCTTGAGGGCAGATGCGAGGATGAGCGTGTCGAGGTGGCTGCTATGGTTGGCCACCATCACAAACGGTGCTTTGTCGGGTAACACGTCGGTGCCGTGAAGCTCGATGCCGTACAGCAGCCGCAGAAAGGTGTTGGCGAGTCCGGCGCCAGCATGACCGTAGAAACGTTCCATCCAACCCCAGTCGTAGTCAATGGACACGGGCGCCGCATCGTCGGGATGTTGCCAACCCTTTTTGCGACGATATTCGAATGGGTTACGTGCCATCATGACGATGCCGTGTTCTGTCCTTTACCTTGCAATGTCGCGAGCATGTTTTCCGCTGAGTCAACAGCGCATAGTGCGCGGACCGCATCCGGTGATCGAATCAGACGAGCTAACTGGGACATAATCTTAAGATGAACGGTTTGTTCAACGGAGCAAATAAGGAAAAAAAGCTGCGTTGGGTTTTCGTCTATGGCCTCGAACTCGGTGCCTTCACGGCAGAGGCCGACGACGATATGAGCGGTATCGAGTCCAATTGTATCGAGATGCTGTGCATGGGGCAAGGCGACGCCCGGGGCGATGGCGGTGGTCATTTTTGATTCGCGTTCCATCACGGTATCAATGAGTCCTTCAATATCGCGCGTATGGCCACCCTCGAGAAGCGGCTGAGCAAGTTGGCGGACAATGGATGCTTTGTCGCCCGGCGTAAGTGTCAGCACCATGTGGTCGACCGACATCAGGTCTCTAACATCGAAAGCGTCGTCGTGTGGTGTGTCGGCCGCCACGGCCTCCGCACTGTCCTTGCGGACAATGGTGGCCAATTGGCGGTCATAGGCCAAGACGATGTCACGTTGCGAAACCGTCCCGAGCAGTTTGTCGGATTCATCAGGCGCAACGACAAGGATTTCGTCGAGATGATTGGATGACATGATGCGAACCGCATCCAGTAAGCTGTTATTGGGGCAGACGGTGATAGCGGGATGCGCGACTTCTTCGGCGATCAACAGCATGTCCAGTTTATCCTGCATCATCATATAGCGTAATTCGCGTCCGCTGATCATGCCGACCAAGTGTTTGTCGTCAACAATGGGGAGAATGGCCTGGTCGCTGGTCGAGAAGCATTCCAGTAGATCGTGAACGCTGGCGGACGAAGGGAAGGTCTTGCCGTGAAAGCCGTCTGGTTTGGCCAAGAGATCACGCACGGTTACGTTCTTGAGAATGGCATCCATCATGTCGCCACGATGAACGGGTGCGTCGAAGCGGTTCTCGATCTGGTTCTCGTACAAGGCGTAGCGGCGCATCATGAGGTAGGCGATCACACAGACCCACATCGAGGGCACGAGTAAATGGTAGTTTCCTGTCATTTCGCTGACCATGATGATGGTGGAAATGGGCGTGTTGGCGGCGGCGGCAAAAAATCCTGCCATGCCAACGACGACAAAAGCGCCGGGTTCGAGGTCCATGCCAAAATTGGCGCAAACATCCTGCATCCACAAACCGACCGCCCCGCCAAGTGCGCCGCCGATCACAATGGACGGTCCAAAGACGCCTCCGCTACCGCCCGAGCCGATCGAGAACGAGGTGGTGAAGATTTTGGCCACGGCAATCAGGACGAGCACGCCAATGCCTAGGTGGTGTGCTTCGGCGTCGAAGGCTTTCTGGACGATCCCGTAGCCGGCGCCTAGCGCGTCGTGGCAAAAGAAACCGATGATCCCAACAAGCAGTCCGCCGATGGCCGGTTTGAGGAAGTCGGGCACAGGCAGCACTTTGAAGCTGTCGCGAACGAAATAAAAGCAGCGTGTAAAGGCTGTGGCGCCGATGGCCACCACGATGGCCAGGACGAGGTAGGGCAAAAGTTCAAGCGGGTTTTGGTGGACGAAGTCTGGGGTTTGGAAGAGTGGGGCCCAACCGAAGACTGCTGAGTAGGTCGCGTACCCGATAATGCTTGAAATGACGGATGGAATAATGACTTCGTATTCGAGGTCTAGGTCGCGGTAGAGAACTTCCGCTGCGAAAAGCGCGCCGGCAAGCGGGGCTCTGAAGATGGCGCCCACGCCAGCGGCCATGCCCGCCGCGACGAGAATGCGGCGTTCGCGCACGGGGATTTTTAGATAGCTCGCAATGAGAGACGCGATGCCCGCACCGATCTGTGCAATGGGGCCTTCACGGCCCGCCGATCCGCCGGTGCCGATCGTGAGGGCCGAGGCCGCAAGCTTTACGAACGGAACGCGTGCGCGGATTTTGCCTGCCTTGTGGTGGTAGCAGTCGATGGCGGCATCTGTGCCGTGCCCTTCGGCCTCGGGGGCGAAACGTGAGACAAGAAGTCCGCCCAGTAATCCACCAAGGGGTGTGATGATCAGAAACAACCAGGGGCGGAACGGCGTTGTGGTTGGTAAAAAAACCTCGTGTTCGCCGGGAGGGCCCTCGGGGCGGAAACCGACAAAACCGTCTAGAAAGGCATATTTGGCGAATTCCAGAACGTAATGGAAGGCAATGGCGGCCATTCCGGCGATGACGCCGATGATGGCGCTTAAAATGAGCAGTCGCCACGTTGACAAATTGAGCTGGAACGCTTTGAGCGCACGTTTGCGTAACGAATGCGCTTTCATGTTGCCTTCATACCTGTTTGCACCGCACTATCCCAAAAATGATTGCCCTACTGAGGGCTATTTCAACGTGTCATACAGGCACCCGAGACTAGGTTGCTTGCTCAGGATTAGCAATTGTTTTAGCGTTCTTCCGTGAATGTGCCGGTACTGTCAAACGGTTAATGAAAAGGCTGTGCGGGCATGTGAGTGCGTGAAAGAGCGAGAGACGAAACGATTCAGTGAGAGCACCTTGCGAATGTGATCTAATGAAGGACAGGCTCAGGGCCTGCGAGCGAAACGCTCATACCCACACACTCCCATACTCACGCGCGCGTGGGGGGAGTAGAACAACCCATCCGCTTCAACGGCTAGGTGAAGCGATCTTAGCCCTGCAACTGGGGTAGGGTTCTGAGCAAATCAAATCGACACAAAGGAGAAAAGATGAGCGTGGATGATTTTTTGACGCTTGTGCGTGAGTCCGATTCACCAATAGAAGGTCTGTCGGATGCACTTTGCGCGCTTTGGCACGCAGAGAAAGGAAACTGGGAGCAGGCCCACGCGCTCGCCCAGGCCATGGACAACGCGGACGGCAGCGTCATCCACGCCAACCTTCACCGTGAGGACGGTGACATTGGCAACGCCAATTACTGGTACAAGCGGGCGAACACCACGATGCCTTCCTCGAGTGTTGTTGAGGAACGCCGCGACTTAATTAAGCACTATCTAAACGTCTGAAACGCGTGCACCGCAGCAAAAACGAACCTATATCCGTGGCGTGTTTCATCACGCCTCATGGTTTTGGTCACACGACGCGCGCCTGCGCGATCATGGCGGCCATGCATCAGCGTGAACCGCGTTGCCACTTTCACATCTTTAGTGATGTGCCTGAGGCGTTGATTCGGGAATCCCTCGGGCCGATCTTTACGTTTTATCGACTGCGCACGGATGTCGGCCTGGTGCAAAAGACCTTGCTCTGTGAGGACGTGGACGC
>JBLHHU010000290.1:0-4435 GCA_047615735.1 Kiritimatiellia bacterium
AACCCAATCGATATCGGCGGTTTCGTATCAAAACCGTTGAAGGTAGTGATGATCCGCGAAGTATCGCGGAGGCCGTTCGGCGGCGCTATACGCGTCTACAGGCAGAGCGCAAATCCATGCCGGATCTTATCCTGGTCGACGGCGGGCCAACGCAGCTGCGCGCCGCGCGCGAGGCGCTTCGCGGTCTCGGATTGGAAAACGTTCCATCGGCGGGACTGGCCAAGCGCTTCGAGGAAATTTTCTGGGATAGTTATAGCAAGCCCATCTTACTGCCACGAAATTCGAAAGCCCTCCATGTGCTTCAGCGTCTGCGCGACGAAGCGCATCGATTTGCGCTTACGTATCACCGGCGTTTGCGTAGTAAACGGATTCGCGAGTCAGCACTCGATGACATTGCCGGTGTTGGAGACGCACGCAAGGCGGCAATATTGAAGCATTTTGGTTCGATCTATAAGCTTGGTCGCGCAAACCTCGACGAGATCATTTCGGTGCCCGGTCTTGGCCCATCGTTGGCCCGGCAGATTTTTGATAACGTGCAGCATGATGTCGCGCGCGCGGACTCTGATGCGGCTGCCTCGTCAGAGGTCTGAATGCCTGGAACGCTACTGCGGCGTCGGAAAGCTGTCGAAGGTGTCTGGTTCCGTATCTTGTTGTCGCGACATCATAACGTGAATAATGCGCTCTTCGAGCTCGTCCTGAAACGTGATTGTGAGTCGTCGTTGATCTTTTTGCGCGGTAATCATCTTTCGTCCACCAACGCTGAATGCACCCTGATAGGACCAACCCATATTGGTGATACTTTTTCTGTAAAAATTAAAGACGTCGCTACTCTCCTGAAGTGTTGAATAGGTGGCGAATATGGCCGCCGGCCCAGTCAGGCAGTTGACGATGCGTGCCTGATCATTTCGTGGAAACTCGCTCCGTAAGACCTCGGGTAGATTGATGTTCGTACCGACCATCATGAGGAACTGGCCAGCTTCAGTGGCAATGCTGATGTTTGTGTTACTGGCGATGGTAACCGAAGCCCTGTCAGACGGCCGTATGGGTACTGGTTGAGCGATGTTGCTCGTCGTATCCGCTGGTGGAGAGGGTGGCGTCTCCACATCGTCATAATACTCGTATATGACGGGCTCGCGGTTGCACCCTGAAGCCAACACGGCGGCTGTTAAAAGGGTAAGCGCTAACGTTGGGGCGTATTTCATGTCGGGTGTTTGTGCTGAATGTGCTGGCCTTCGCTCTAATCGTGGTATCAGCCTACTGGAAACAAAGGTTGAAAAGCGAGTCTTTCCAGAGGGACGCAGCCACAAGATGTATGTGCCCATCATGGCGATTGAAAACACCTGAATATGCATGGTAGCCCAAATGGATGCATGAAAGCCAAGGCCTAGAATGATGGCGAAAGGACGTGTGTATCGAGACCAAAGGGTCAACGGGACCAGGATTTCGATAGCGACAGAGGCACGTGATGGCCACGCGAGGAATGCGGGATCACGACATTTATAAAGGAACTGATCGAGGTCGACTGAGGCGATAAAATGGGTTAGGAACTCGCGAATATACGCCGCATCCCTTGCGACCTGTGCCACGAGGACGTGTCCGTCGAGATAGTGTGGGTGGAGCTTGTGACTCGCTGCGAAGAGATACGCAATGCATACTTGTACCTGAATAAGGCGCTGCATGGTGACCGGGCGTGGATCCCCCAGTAACGCGTCGCTCCATGATGCGTTGTCAAAACGGCGCCGGCAATACGACCTAAATGAGAAGGCCTGATTGGCGTGCGAAAACATCAAGGCGCATGTAATCAGTATGAAAACGTAGGGGTGATTTCTGAAATTGAGGGGGTCTGCGAAAAAGATGTAACTTTGGCAGAAAAGCAGAAGCAAACACGCCGGACGCATCCACAGACCAATGAGAATCAGAAGAACGAGTGGATACTGGACCGTGAGCAGGGCGTCGTAAACCTCGCGCGGTAAGGCTGTAATCCAGTCGACGTAGGACAAATGAAATCCGCCTTCGACAGCGAATGTACTTTTCGTACGCGTCGTTTCAATCTCGTCCAAAAGACAACATGCGAAAATGATTCGAAACAGGCCCATCGCCACGGGACGCGCTTCCGCATACCAGAAGCGGTTCCATGCCGCGTAGACACGCTTTAAAGGACGGGCGATGCTGGGCGACGTCACGGTGTTGACTCCTCTTGACCTACCCATGTTCCAGAAACGACAAGGTTTTCGTAAGGACCATCATTTTCACTGCAGCGAACGCGCGCCTGTAGGGATCCTTGTGGGTCATCGACGCGGAGACGGGCATGCAACCACGCGTGAAACGCTGGCAGGGTATCGCGATGCATGATTTTGGTCGCTAGTTTTGGGCGGTTGAAATAGCGACTTATGTCCACAGGGGTGCGCTGGCCGTAGCGTGAAACCCACTCATACCTGTAGCGACAGCTATAAACTCGCGAATACATGTTCCAGCTAAAATTACCGCGGGTATCCTGTGCATCGTTGAGACATCCGTTGAGGGGCAAAATTAATTGCAGGGCGAGAAATAGCAATAAAAATGCGTTCATCAAATGACGTCGAATGCAGGACGCATGTGATGAAGTGCTATGTTCTGCTGTCGTGGGATCGGGCCGCATGATGGCTCGTGTGTTCTAGGCTTATAGGTCCTCGATGACCTTCGCGAGCAGATCGCGACACGCGCGTAAGTCTTTCGAGTTAACCATTTCTGTCACCGTGTGAATGTAGCGCGTCGGGCACGACAATGTCATGGCGCGACAGCCGCCGGCGGTACGTTGCATGCCGCCAGTGTCGGTTCCGCCGCGAGTTAGAATAGAACGTTGATAGGGGATTTTGTTCTTCTTCGCCGTTCGTGTGAACGTTTCGATAAGATCGTAATCCCCGATGGCCGAGCTGTCGGCAATCGTGATGGCGGCTCCGCCACCGAGTGTTGTGCATTGTTCCTGTTTGGGAACCCCGGGCGTGTCGACGGCAAGTGTGGTGTCGATGCCAATGGCGATGTCGGGCGCCACGGTATGGCTCGATGCTGTCGCGCCACGAAGTCCGACTTCTTCCTGTACGGTAAAGACGCAGTGCACTTCGTAGTCGTGATGACGCAATTTGCGGCAGGCTTCGATGGCAATCCAGCAGGCGACTCGATTGTCCATGGCTTGGCCGCTAATGTTTTCGCCGAGATAGGTGACCGGGGCGTTGATAACGACCATGTCGCCGATTTTGACGCGTTTGTGGACGTCTTTCGCGGGCAATCCAAAATCGAGAACAAACTCTGACAAGCCTGGCACCTTCTGGCGGTCTTCTGCAGCCGCAATGTGAAGAGGTTTTACACCGGGGTTGAGAATTGCGGTTAGGTCTTTGGCCGGATTCGTGGGGTCTGGGCAGACGGTCACGACACGTGCAAACAAGTTGCGCGCATCAAATCCACCAAAGGGAGCAATGTAGGCTAGGCCGTCATCCGTAACGTGCGAAATCATAAAGCCAATTTGGTCCATGTGCGCGGCCAACATGATACGTTTGGGCTTGCGCGGTGCGGATTTCCCTTTGGCTGGGCGCGGTTGGCGAACGGCGATGATTGAACCCATGGGATCCACGGATACCTTGTCAAAGATGCCTTTGATTTCATTCAGAATGAGTTTTCGAACGCGATGTTCCCTGCCGGGGATGCCGAGGGTCAATGATAGCATTTCCAGTAATTTCAGGTCTTTCATGGTCGTCCTTGTTGCGTTGCTTACTGAATGTATCCAAGTTGTTTGAGAGTCGAGACGTTCTGTGCCCAATTTTTCTCAACCTTAACCCATAGACGGAGACGAACGCGAATGTCGAACATGGTGCTGAGTTCTTTTTGCGCGCTTTGCGTAATACGTTTGAGAAGTCGGCCCTTTTCGCCAATGACGATGCCCTTTTGGCTGGAGCGGTTGACGAGAATCGTTGCTTCGACTTTCCACTCCTTGTCGGACTCTTCGAGTTTCGTCACATTAACAGCAATGGCATGTGGCAATTCGTCTTTCAAAACATAGAACAACTTTTCGCGAATGACGTCAGAGATGGCCAGTTGGCGAGGGAAGTCGGTCAAAAGATCGTCATCGAAAAGAGGCGGGCCGAGTGCAACACGTTCAAACAAGGCTGTGGTGAGGCGGTTGATGCCTTTACCTGTTTCAGCTGAAATTTTAAGCCATTTGGGTGACCGTTCGCAAGCACTCTCTTCCGCAATTTCCGTCCATAGATCGAAAAAGCGCATGTCCTTCTTTTCGTCGGATGAATCTTGTTTGTTCAGTACAAAAACAAGCTCTGACGGTGACTTGGCGAGACGTCGCATCCAGCCGTCGTCTTCTTCGCGTGGCACGCGTGTACTGTCGAGAACGAGAAGGCAAACGTCGGCGCCTTCCGTCGCCGAGCGGGCTGTCTTGTTCATGACTTTA
>JBLHHU010000291.1:0-4383 GCA_047615735.1 Kiritimatiellia bacterium
AACGTGCGTGCCCCTCGAGGGAGGTCCCATCATTCTCATCGGCGAGCCCGCGCAACGGAATATGACTGAAGGCTAACTTGAAAGGCGACTGCGATATCTCGGGGCGGGCAAGCTGTGCCGTCAACCACGCTGCCTGTAGCTCGCGATAGGGTTCGTAGGCTGCAGTCCCGGAGAACACTGGATGACGGTCGGGTTTATCCTCGCCCGCATCCAGACAGATCAATGCCAGTGGCCCAATGCGGGCGGCGGTATTGTAGGGCAAGCCCGCATGGGGACCGGACGCCAGGAACAGAGGACGTCGCCGCGCACCCTCGCCACGCACGTCATGATTCCCCGCCACGTACACGAGTGGCCGCGTGGAAGCCCAACCACCATCTGATAGAGCTGTTGCATCAGCCCCCGGACGCAGCAAAAGTTCCGCCGGATTCGCGTCGGCAGGAAAATCGCGGCAGACATCGCCATTCCAGACAAGCATATCGGGCTGCAGCGCGTCGATACGCCCGGCAAGCGCCGCCACAATCGCTGAATCCTCGTGGGTATCGTTGATCACGGCGAGTGACAGAGCCGCTTGCTCCCGGTGAGGCAATTTCAGTCGACGCACAGACGTTGTGACCGATTTGCCACGACCAACCTCATAGGCGGACGCATAATCAAGGGATTCGGCGACCACCCGATAGAACACGGGCTGATCAACATCGAGTGGCGCAGCAAACGTCACGGGAATTATCAGACAGCGGTCGTGTGCATCCACCAAACCACCATGAACCGATACCGCGGTATGACTCAAGCCGCCCGACGCGACACCCCATTCAATCCGCCCCATGCACAAGCGGCTCACCTCAATGCTCACTGTAAAGCCATCGGCACTGGCCTGCTGCACCACCGGTGGGCTCAAAAATGTCAGTCCATCGTCATTCACAATTTACATTCAGCCCTTCTGGTGTGCGTGATGCGTCACCCGACGCGCATTGATGATTGCTGCCCGAAACCTTCGAGATGGATGGCGCCATTCGTCATAAGAGAAAGCAATGCATAGGCATTTTGCGCTAACCCAGAGCCCTCAACCATGCCATGAAGCAAAATATAGGGGATGCCGTTGATCGTCGATTGATTCCCTGCGTGATCGTGTCCCTGGATCACCGCTTTAACATTGCCCGCCGCTTCGAGCACCTCGCGCACCTTGGCGGCATCCTTGACGATATGGCCGTTGAGCTCGCCGTTCTCGCGAACACGGTGATCCAGGTTAGCGTGGCAGAAGACGAGGGTCGGCCTCTCCCCTGCCCCGGCGAGATCCTGCCTCAGCCAGCGGATCTGCTCGTCACCGATCCAAGCATCGTTCCATTCAAAGTTCCCGGGCGCGAATGACGTGCCGTCTGCGTTGAAATTGCTGTCGAGGATGACGATGTGTACGCCTCTACAGTCGAACGAATAATAGGAGACATTCCCCCCGCAGGAAGCCAGAAACTGCGCCTTCGACAGTTCGCTGACATCGTGGTTACCGAGAACATAATGTTTCGCGGCAGGCAGGAGATTGAGCGTCTGTACCACCTCGCGGACACAGCTAAGCGACCCTTCGATCGTCTCGCTCTCATCAATCACATCCCCGAGGCAGACCACAAGATCGAGATCGCGTTCCTGAAAAACAGCCACCGCTGCCTGCAACTTGGTCAATGACTCGCTGCAGTAGCGGTTACCCACCGTGATCGGCGCATAGTGCAGATCGGCGACGAGGCCGATACTCAGGAGCGAATGGGTCGTTTCTGAATTCATGTATTCTCCACTAGCACCCCACAGGACCCAATGTTGGGCATGGAAAAACCGTAGTTCCTAATGTTTCTGACGCCATGTCCATGAAGCAGAAATTAACCGCAGAGTTCGCAGAGGACGCAGAGGAGAGCTTGCGAGAATCTGTTGGCGGGGTCATCCCCGCCGACGGATTCTCGTAACATATATCCGTTTCTTCTCTACTCTGCGTCCTCTGCGAACTCTGTGGTTAATCTTGTCTTTGGCCTATGCGATTCATTCCATTGATCCATCCGGAAACAGGCTCAGCCCCACCGTAGGCGGGGCCGAGTTTCCGTCCGTGCGTGGCGCGTTCGGCGCTATAGCACCGGCGTCAGTGTGAAGTCTCGGATGGTCACCCCTTTGAGCCATTCATGGTCACGTGAGAAGGTAAGTACATTCTGGCCCTTGACCAGGGCAATTTCAACAGGCTCTGTCGTGTCCCACATGCCCACCGTAAAGGGCAGTGCGATGTCGACCGGCGCGTCGGCGCCATTCGCGGCAACCGTCAGATTCTGTTTCCAGCTGGGCGTCACGACGCGGGCCGTGAGCGCATACGTGCCAGCCTTCGGTGCGTCAAAAGTGTACTCGAACGACTCAGTGCCACTGTTCCGGCTGTAGTGTAACTGCTTTCCACCCAGATTGCTGGGCATGAAGATAATTTTGCCGGTGCTCTTGGTCGGCTTGCTGCAGGCAACGGCCGGAATCGTAATCACACCGTCACCGCTGACCGTGATCTTGCGGTCCGCTTCGGTCACTGTCGCCGCATCAATGGCGTACTTAACGTTGGACTCGTTGGCCTCGCCAAGTTCCTCACCGACCGCAGCCAGCGCCACAACATTGGCCTCTTCGATGATCGCCCGTTGCACATAGAGCGACACGCCGTACCACAGCTCTGGATCACCCGTGTAGAAGCCAAAGACCTGCTTCTCACCCAGCACATCGCCAACCCACTGGGCTCGTTTAATCTTCGGAAATGACTTTGTAACTGCTCGCGCCTGAGTCGTGGCGAGGAAATCGAGATCCTTTTTGTAGCGCGTTTTTGTCGTGCCGGCACCCCACCCGCCACCAAGGCAGACCACCCATCCATCAGGCGTCCAATGCGTCAAAGCGGCATGGCCGGGCTGGGGACGTGCCGTTGTCGGCGTACCGAACGCGCGCAGTATGAAGCGACCAAAAAAGGCGCGGCGTCCACAGATACCGCCGTTCATCAAAATGTTCTGAAAGAATTGCAGCTCGGGCTTGTCGAACTTGTTGCACTGTGACCCGTACCTAACCTCGGTCCTGACCGCCGCCACATAGCGCCAGCGATCGTCCGGCGTTGAGATGTGGTCGGGACGATAGTTGCGCAGCATCTCACGCCCCCAGGCGGAAATCTCATCCGGTTCTTCGCCATCGACAACCATGCGATAGTCCCAAACGCTCAAGCCCTTGAAGCCGGCATCCAGCTCGCCATCCAGATAAGCTTTCTCGTAGTGAAGGTAACGCTTCACCGGGTCAACAGTCGTCGGCGCATCCGCCTCGCCCGTGGCGCTTCTCTGCTTCACAGGAACTGCATGCTGCAGACTGACCGCCAGCGCCAAGCGCTGCAGGACGTCCTGCTTCGACGCCTTGCTCGCTTTCTGAATGTCAGTATAGATCGCCATCGCCTGGCCGTATTTACCATCTCGGGCACCGTCAGCCATGAGCATCTGCACCATTAACGCATCATCGGCCAATAGTTTTTTGGCAATCTTCTCCTGCGCGTCGCCTTGCTGTGCAAATTCGGCCAGCCCGCGTGGCGTGGCCTCTCTTAAAACGACATAGGTCGCCAGCTTGCCATCCAGCTTTTCGCTCGTGAGGAACGTCTCCAGATCGAGTCCATTGACCGCCTTCAGCGTATGGGCCTGGGCGACAACAAGGGCTTGCTGAGCCGCCTCAAGCGCCGCGGCCAATCTGGGCTCGTCAATCTTCGCCTGGACCACGGCCTCCTTGGCCTTCGCGAGTTCACTTGCGGCCGTATCGTAATTTTTCTGAATGTTGGCCAATGCCTTCTGGGCATCCTTTACGGCCTTGGCCTTCGCATCGGCGTCACCCGTCATCGCCTCAGCCTGTTTCAGCGCCGCTTTTGCCTCGGCCACGCCCGTGGTCGCTTTGGCGATCCATTTATTGCGATGGTTTAGTAAGCCGCCAGCGCCTCGGCACTTGCCCAAGCTCGCCTGCTTCGCATTCATATCCGCCTCTGCAGCCTGTTCAGCCGCACGGTCATTCAGATAGGTCGCGAGCTTCGCTTCATCAATCTGCGGAAGCGCCTTGATAATCTCGGCATTTGAAGTCTCCAACTGCTTGGCATAATGCGCTTCAAGTTTCTGGCCAGCCTCGGTCAGCTGAACGGCGGGTGCCGCTTGCTTGCGCTTTGCCGCCCAACAATTTGATGTCGCGATCAACACAGCGATCAGTACCCCACAGGCACTCGTCAATGTCTTTGCTCTCATTTTCTATAATCCTTCATTTTTCGGTTTAACCGCTGCAGGGACTGTCTCGGTGGTAAATACACTGTAATTAGACAACGATAGTGCCCCGGACGGCCCTCAACCAGCCCACATTTGCGCCACTCCGTGC
>JBLHHU010000292.1:0-4381 GCA_047615735.1 Kiritimatiellia bacterium
TGGAAGATTCAGGGCAAAATCCTAAAGATGTTGATGGCTTCCTGGATTATTTGCTTTCCGTTGCGACCCGGAGGAACATATTTTTCACGTGGCGTCCTCACCTGTCTGATCCTGATGACGAGATGGTCCTTGATTTGGCCGTTGCTTCAGGGGCTCCCTACATAGTAACATTCAACGTGAAGGACTTTCGCAGGGGACGTACCCTTGGCCGCAATCCGGTTACACCGGGCGAATTTCTGAGAATACTGGAGAAATCCCAATGACAACACTTGAAGTAACAATGCCGGATGAGATCCAACGGACGGCTCTCGAAGTGGCCCACCGTCAGCACATTTCGATTGATGAGCTACTGGTGCGCGCACTAACGGAAAAGCTTTCAGCAGTAGTGCCGGACCAGGATTTGGAAGATCGCGCCCAAAGGGGGAACAGGGACGACTTTGAACGTTTCTTGGGCCAGGTACCCAATGTCCCCCCGGAGCCGCAAGACCGTCTCTGAATTGCACGGAACGCCACCCGCGCAAACTTTTTCAAAACTACGTCTTTGCCTTGCCCAATAAACTTGATCGCAATAGGTTATCTCTATGGGCTTCTATGCGACAGATTCGTTGCCAGTTCAGGCCGCTACTCCCCGATCCGCCGACATTCGAAATTCGCCTATGCGTTCCCGGCGTAAGCGCAAAACCGCACACCCCCTGGGGGCCGATAGACTATCGGGCTACAGATACTACTTGGCTGAGATGCGTGATCGAGGGACAGTGTATGCCTGCCGTGAAGCATCTGGGCTGGACATCATTGCCACACCGCATACCTCCCGCCGAAGCTGCACAACAGAGCTCTTACGTTCCGGCGCAAATATGTACCACGTTAAAGAGCTGCTCGGTCACGAATCCCTTAACACCCTAAAGCACGTCGCCCGCCTGACGATTACCGATCTCAAGGCGACCCACCGCAAGTGTCACCCGAGGGAGCGGGATTTATGACCATTACTTCCTGCATGAATGGACTTCTCAACTGGGGCAATATTGAGGACAGTGGCTCCACACAAAGGAGAATACGATGATAACGGCGACAATCAAGATGAAGCTCGATGCGGACACGGCTGGTATCTTTTCCGAGGCCACCGAGGAGGATCAGGGCAAGCTTTGTGTCCTTTGGGGAGTTCTGCTGCACGAGTATCAGGCCGCCCCTGTGCCTCTACTCAAACTGATGGATCAAATCGGCTCCAATGCTAAGGTTCGCGGTCTTACCCCCGAGAAGCTGGGATTGATTCTTGACGCCGAGTGAGGCCCTATTCGTCTTCGACTGCAACGCTATCGTTAGCGCATTGCTGATATCTACTTCTGTTCCTCGGAGGGCTTTCGACACGGCCTGTTCCTGTGGAACCATTCTGCTATCATCGCCGGTGCTCAACGAAATAGATGATGTGCTGCGTCGCCCTAAGCTGGAGAAGTACTTGCCTGAGAATGACAAGATGCAGTTCCTCGTCGCCCTTGTACGGGAGGCTAGTATTGTCGAAATCTCTGAGTCGATTACCGACTGTCGCGATCCAAAGGACAACAAGTACCTGAAACTGGCCGTCAGCGGCCTCGCCACATGTATCGTTAGTGGCGATCAGGACCTGCTCGTGCTCAACCCCTATCGCGACATTCCCATTCTCACCCCTCGCCAGTTTCTCGATTCTGAATTTACGCTCTGAGCCCTTCGAGTAGCTCATCAGGGGCATTCTGTTCGTGCAATCGCGCGTTTACAAAAAGGCATTATTCCTGCTTCTTTATCTTGCTCGGAAGCTCCTTCCGCAATAGGCGTTCGTCATGGGGTTCTACGCAACAGATTCGACACTTGCAGCAGCGTCAGTCCCAACTGATCGACGCCGAGAAACACCTGCTCGAGTTTCTGGCAGACGCAAAACCGCACACCCCCGTGGGACCTCTGGACTATCGGGCTATCGATAATACTCGGCCACGAACTCCTCGGCACTTTCGAGCGCTATGCACGCCTGACAATTGCCGTTCGGACGAGGTCAGGGAAATCCGAAATGATGCCATCGACGTCAATGTCCAGCATCTGCACGATTTCCTCTGGTGTATTTACGGTGTAGGCGAACACGCGCTTTTGTTGTGCGTGTGCCGCGCTGACGTGTTTTTTCGACAGATGTTTGTGCCAAGCGTTTACGGCGTAGGCGTTCAGACGGTCTGCGACCTTTATGGCGTCGTTGACCCTTCTCTCCGTCAGTGGGGCAAGATCGATCGTCGGCATGCGCAGGCGTAGTTCGTGCAGCAGCGCCCAATCGAAGGATGAAACCAATACGGCGCGCTTGGCGCATTCGTCGCGACGTGTTAGGCATTCAATCAGAGACTCAAGTGTTTGGGCTTCCTTGAGCTCGATGTTGATACCGATGGATTCCGGCAGCAGATCCAATACCGTTTCCAGCGTGGGAACCGATTCGCCCGTACCGGCATCGAGCCGCGAAATTGCCGCATAGCTGAGGTCTGCCGCGGGTCCGTTTCCGTTCGTCGTGCGGTCCAGCGTGTCGTCGTGAAGCACGATCAGAGCGTCTTTGCACATGCGCAGGTCGATTTCAATCCAGTCGGCATGCAAGTCAATGGCGGCACGAATGCTGACCTGCGTGTTCTCTGGAGCGTGCCCGGCTGCGCCCCGATGTCCAATGACGAGGGGCGCTGGGCGCAAAGCAACTTCGTTGGGGATGTTCGTAATCATAACTTCAATCCTAATCATCACAATCCCATAGGCCAAAGAAAAGATTAACCACAGAGTTCTCGGAGGACGCGGAGGAGAGAAAAATGGTCATATGTCACGAGAATCCGTTGGCGGGGCTACCCCGCCAACGGATTCTCGTGAGCTTTCCTCTGCGTCCTCCGAGAACTCTGTGGTTAATTTTTTCTCTAGGGTTAAAGGCTTCTGCAAGGGGCCTTGCTTACACATTCCTGACTTGTCTGCTACGGTGTGCACAGGTACAACTTATCTTCCAGCGATTGATTGTCCACGACGACAGAGACTATAAATGAAATATATCAGTACCCGCGGTCAAACCCAACCACAGACCTTCTCTGAAGTTGTGATGACAGGGCTCGCGCCCGATGGTGGCCTATTCCTGCCCGAGCATATCCCCGACTTTTCGACGCAATGCGAGGCCCTCGCTTTGCTGAGCTACGTCGATTTGGCGGTCACCTTGCTTGAACCCTTTGTTGATCTTCCTCGCGCCGACCTGCAACGCCTCGTGGAAACAAGCTACGCTACCTTCGACGCGCCGGATGTCACGCCGACCGTGCGGGTTGGCGATATGCATGTCCTAGAGCTCTTTCATGGTCCGACGCTTGCCTTTAAGGATCTGGCGCTGCAGCTGCTTGGGAACATCTTTGCGTATTTGCTGGAACGCGATGGCGGTGAATTGAACATCGTTGGCGCGACCAGTGGGGATACTGGCAGTGCCGCCATTTATGGCGTACGAGGACGGCCTGGAATTCGTATTTTTATTATGCATCCGCAGGGTAAGGTCAGCCGTACACAAGAACTCCAGATGACGACGGTTTTGGATGACAATGTCTATAACCTCGCAGTCGACGGCACGTTTGACGACTGTCAGGACATACTGAAGGCCGTTTTTGGCGATCTTGATTACAAGGCGAAATATCATCTGGGCGCGATCAACTCGATCAACTGGGCCCGCGTGCTCGCACAAGTCGTTTACTATTTCCATAGTGCGTTTGCCGTTATGCGTGAGACCGGCGCAAGCGAAGTGGATTTCAGTATTCCAACGGGGAATTTTGGGGACATCTTTGCGGGTTACATCGCCCGCCGTATGGGGCTGCCGATTGGAAAGCTTGTTCTCGCGACGAATGAGAACGACATCTTGACCCGCTTTTTTGAAAGCGGCGTGTACGCCAAGGGAGACGTCCATCCGACGCTGAGTCCGTCCATGGACATTCAAGTCGCGAGCAATTTTGAGCGCTATCTGTACTACCGTCTGGACCAAGATGGGGACGCACTTCGGAAGATGATGCAGCAGTTTTCTGAAACCGGCAGCCTAGCGCTAGCGCATGCACAGCACGATGGTGATCCTTTCGTTGCGGGCTCGGGTGACACGGCGGCGACACTGGGTGTCATCAAGGAGACCTACGAGACACATGGCTATTTGTTGGATCCGCACACAGCGGTCGGTGTGCATGTGGCCAAGCGCTTTCGGCGCGCCGATGTTCCTATGATCTGTCTGGCGACCGCGCACCCTGCCAAATTTGGCGATGCCATCGTACATGCCCTGGGCGAGGACCGCGCGCACCATCCAACATTGGATGCGCTGAAGGGGCGTCCAGAACGCAAAACGGCATTGGGTGCGACACTCGCTGAGTTGCGCGACTTCGTG
>JBLHHU010000293.1:0-4376 GCA_047615735.1 Kiritimatiellia bacterium
ATGATGGCCTTTGTTTCACCGGCGACGGCCGCGAGCCCGAAATAGACCTGCGGGCCGAACATGCCAACGTTGTTGCCCGATATGCCGTAGCTTTTGGCCAGGTCTTCTTCGTCCGAGTCCGGCTTGGGGTCTAAGACCGTCACGCTGACCTTGCCCTTCGAGGCGATGCGGTATTCGTTGAGTAAATCTTCAACCTGGCGCGCATGTGTCTTGAGGTGTACCGGCATTTCGGCGGCGCTGTCGCTGAAGAACAACTTCAGGGCAACTTTTCGATCCAGTGACTGCAGCATGTTCTTGGTGCCGTCTGAGAGCGTGTATAGTTTCTGCTCCGTGAAGTCGGCGCGAATCCGCGCGTTACTCAAAATCACGTTGGCGGCAATAAGAATGGCGGTCAACAGTAAGAGTCCGATGATGCCTCCGCTCACCTTCTTCGCGGCGCTGTTTGCACCTGTTGTCTTGTTTTCGTTTGTCATGCGTTTTCCTCTATCGTTTCAAGTTTCAGCGAAAGGCCTGGCTCAGGCGGATTTTCGATTATTGAGCACAAGGTGTGTGGCGACTATCGAGAACACCACGATGCTCAAGAAGTAACTGATGTCGCGTACATCAATGACGCCGCGCTGCATGGATTGAAAATAGGTTGTGAACCCGATCGATGCCACAGCATCGACGACCCATGAAGGCGCCCACTTGGCGAACATATTGGTGACGGGTGGGAAACCTGCCAGCAGCATCACCAGGCAGGTGAGCAAAGCGGTCACGAAACCGATTACCTGGCTACGCGTCGTCGACGACATCAACATCCCAATCGCCACATAGGCGCCAGCCATCAAGGCCGATCCAATGTAGCCGCAGACAACTGCGCCCATGTCAGGGTTACCGAGAAATGCGGTCGTAAGGACGATCGGAAACGTCAACACCAGTCCAAGCACAATGAACAACCACGCGGCCAAAAACTTGGCGATGATCGTTTGCATCATGGTCACCGGCATCGTAAAGAGCAACTCCATGGTGCCCGAGCGCCGTTCTTCAGCCCAGAGCCCCATGGTCGAGGCCGGCACGAGCAGCAGATATACCCATGCGTGCCATGAGAAGAATTGCCCCAGGTCGGCTGCGCCCCGTTCATAAAACTGCGAGACAGAGAAGGTCAAGAAGCCCGTCAGGATGAGGAACCCCACCATGAAGACGTAAGCGACGGGCGACTCGAAATAAGATCGCAATTCACGTTTGAAAACGACCTGAATGTTTTGGATGGCATGCATTAGGCGGCCTCCCCTGAAAGTGTTGCTTCTTTTTTATCCAATGTCAGCATGCGGAAGACATCGGTCAGTTCGCCCGTCGGGCTCATGGCTTTTAGCTCGTCAGGTGTGCCGTTGGCAACAATCTGGCCGCGACTAATGATGATGGCGCGTGTGCAGACGGCATCGACTTCTTCCAAAATATGTGTCGAAACGATAATGGCCTTTTCGGATGCCATGTCTTTGATCATTTCACGCACCGTGTGCTTCTGATTGGGGTCCAGACCATCCGTGGGCTCGTCCATAACGAGAATGGGCGGGTCGTGAATGATGGCCTGTGCAAATCCGACGCGTCCACGATAGCCCTTGGACAAGTGGCCGATGGCGCGATTGGCAACCTCTTCAAGTCGACACTTCGCAATGGCTGTTTCGACAGCGGTTGTTGCTTCAGCGCCGCGCATGCCTCGGATTTCGGCGATGAAACGCAAAAAGTTGCGTACGAGCATGGACTCATAGGCTGGGGCGCTTTCGGGCAGGTAGCCTAGAAGACGTTTGGCCTGAACGGGGTCTTTCAAAATGTCATGACCGCCAATCAATGCGGTTCCTGACGTCGGCGGGAGAAAGCCGGTCACCATACGCATCGTTGTTGTTTTGCCGGCGCCGTTTGGCCCTAGAAATCCCAAGACTTCGCCTTTTTCAATTTTGAACGAAACATCATTCACGGCCGCTATGGGTCCGTAACGTTTCACCAGATGCTTAACCTCAAGCATGCTACCTCCTTATCGTTGCCTGTTTATGTCTCTATGCTCAGTTCGTCATGTATACCGAAAAAGGCGCCGTCAGCGTGACAACTGTGTCACGCAGCGGGTCCCTTGTTTTATCCGCATTGCCGCGTGGTGGCGATCGCAGGCCTTTCACCTTACTCGAAGTCGATCACCACGAAACGCGAATACTGTCCCTGACGAATACGCAGGAGCAATGATTTGTCACTCGCTGCGTCTCCTAAAATTGTTTTGAAAGTCTCGATATCGCTGACGGGTTTTCGATTCACACCGACAATGATATGTCCGGGCCGCAAGCCGTTTTCGGCGCCCAGTCCATCGGGGTCGACTTCGGTAATGATAATGCCGTCCGTGCCGCTAAAGCCAAAGCGCGAAGCCACATCTTCGGTCAAGTCCGCGACATCAATACCCAGCTTGTCAAACAGCTCCGACGCGCTGTTTGCCGCGACGGCTTGATCGGGCATGGCGCCGGTTTTGGCCTTGATCACTTGGACTTTGTCGTCGCGCATGATGGTCAACGCCAGTTCAGTCCCAGGCAGCTTGGATGAGACGGTGTTGCGGAACGAGCTCAACGTCGTGACAGCAATATCGTCAAGCTTGATGATGACATCACCCGCTTCGAGTCCAGCGTTACGTGCTTCTGAGTTTTCCATGACGTCGGCAATGAGAATGCCCTGCGCTTCGCTCAACCCAAAGTGACGCGCATTTTCTTGTGTCACCTCCTGGAGATAGATGCCGAGGTAACCACGTACGACCTTACCGTTTTCAACGAGTTGGTCTTTGATCGCAATGGCCATGTCGATGGGAATGGCAAAGCCGATACCCATGTAGCCGCCGCTGCCACTGTAAATGGCGGTGTTGATACCAATGACTTCGCCATCGAGATTCAAGAGGGGGCCTCCGGAGTTGCCTGGGTTGATGGCGGCGTCCGTCTGGATGAAATCTTCATAGTCGGCCAAACCGATGCTACGCCCTTTGGCGCTGACGACGCCCACGGTCAGGGTCTGGTGTAGGCGGAAAGGGTTGCCGATGGCCACGACCCACTCGCCAATCTCCATTTTGGCTGAATCGCCTAGGGGCACCGTGGGGAAATCCTGGCCTTCAATCTTGATAACGGCCACTTCTGACTTTTCGTCAGAGCCGATTAACGTGGCGGCGTAGTCCTTGCCGTCGCTCAGCGTGACCGTGATCTTATCTGCGTCGCCGACAACGTGATGATTCGTCAGAATGAAGCCGTCTTTCGTGATGATGAAACCACTGCCGGCACCTTGCTGCTTAAACGTATGCGGCCGAGGTGTCTGCGGCGTTTGGTAAAAGCGACGAAAGAACTCTTCGCCGAAAGAATCGGAGGGGTTGTTGGGTGTCACTCCTTGCTGCCTGCCATAAGCGTCCGTTTTAACGGTCTGTTCGGCAACAATCGAGACAACAGCAGGGGTTGCCTTCTTGGCGACGCTGACAAAGGCCTTGCTGGCGCTCTTGAAAATAGCCAAATCATCGGATTGATCATCGTCGTGGGCGATCGCCGCCGGGCCGTTTAGGAGGGCAAGCGTGGCCAACGCGATCAGGGCAACGGTTCGGATCGGTTTGTGTGAGGTCTGCGTTGTCATTTCGATGTCTCCCAATTTCGTTCGCCGTGGGCGGCAAAACCGCGAACTTTATTATGTATTGTGTGTAAAAAGCTAGAGCATTTCTCGTTCAACGGGCTCCCGGGCGATGGTCGTGCCATTGCTAACCGTTGTCAGGCTATCTATCATCTTGGGTAAGAACACTTTAAGGACGCCGTTGGTCAAGCGCGCCTGAGTTTCGCGGGAGGCGTCGATTTCACCCGGCAGCATCACGCGGCGTTCGAATGAAGGGCCTGTCGCATCCTGTGCCGCACAGAGCAGGGTCAAGATGCGTCCATCGAGACGTAGCTTGACGTCTTCCGAGCACATGCCGGGCAGGCTGAACATCACGAGATAATGACTTTCCAGATCGCGCATATCCAGTGCGGGCGAGGGCGCAAGCGTTGGCCACCCTTCATCAATGTTGAGCAGGGCGTCGAATTGTTGAAAATCACGCATCATGCTCGCAAAAATTCGATCCACGTTCTGGTGCATCATGCGCGTTCCTCTGATGTCACGATCTAGCATGCGAGCGAGCCTCGGGTCGGCTGCACCTCCTTCGCAAATACGGATCAGCTGTAGCATAACCGCTTGCATTTCGGCCTCGGCGCAGTCATCGGCGCTCAATCGCTGGCGATTGGGCACGGAGGCCCAATCCGGCATGCTTGCCTGAATGGGGCCAACGGTCGTCGGCGTGGTCGCGAGGTAGGACTCGCGCGGTACGCCCGCGTCGGCCACGTTTTCAGAGCTGGGTA
>JBLHHU010000294.1:0-4375 GCA_047615735.1 Kiritimatiellia bacterium
CGGTACCCTGGCAGCCGAGCGTCAGCGAACAGGGGGCCTTGCATGAGTGATGTTTCAGGCGCCGTGCAGGATAGCCGCGAGAAGAAGGTGTTTCTATCGGTCTGGGCGAGAGCCGCGTTGGGCACGGCAGTGGTGGCCGCGGCCTGCTTGATTGCGGGCTTGTACTGTCACGCACGTTTTCCGACGCACTACGCATCAGAAGCCCGGCTGTGGGTGGATCCGTTTGTGCCGGATGTTTCGAGCAGCAACGCGTTGATCACAGTGTTGTCGCCACGTGAACTGAGGCCGTACCGCAATTCATTGGCTCAGGTTATGAATAGTGCACCATTGGCGCAGGCTGGGGCGCGCTATCTTCTTAAAACGCAAGAAGCGCTGCTGCCCAGCGCTTACAGCCGCAATGAAGCGCATCTCAGTTTGGCCATCCAGAAGGCATGTGAGGTCAAGACCAGCCACGACGACGCCGTATTGAATGTTATTTGCGTTCATCCGGATGCTGTCGTGCCGGGCTTGTTCGCCAATGCCTTGGCGGATGCTTTCCGGGATTACAGTTTGCAGAATCGGCTTATGCCATACGCCAATGCGGTGGCCGCGCTGGCACGTGAAGTAGAGCGTCTGGCGTTTCTGCAGGTCGATTGTGTGACTGCGTTAGACGCATTTCGTGAAAAAGTGCGTACGGATGGCGTTGACGAGCATCGGGCCATGTTGACGCATCGGCTTCGGGAGGAGCGTTCCGCGTTTGCGCATGCCACGCGCGAGCGGCAAGATGCTGAATCGCGATCGGCCTCGATTGCCGACGTCGATATCAATGCGCTCTATCAAGTCGACTGGGTCGCCAATGATCGACGCGTCACCTCCGCGCGCCAAGCGCTCGCTCAGCATGCCGCACGCATGCGTGTGTTGGAGCAACGCTACCGCGAAAAACATCCTAGTCTGAAGTCGGCGCTGGCTGCGATGGAAACGCTGCGTGCAGATTTGGTCGCGGCCTGCCAGGAGGTTCGTGATGGATTGGCCGAGCGGCTTGTCGAGGCGCGTGCGCGCGAAAGGAATGCGGCTGAACTCGTCGAACGAACCGAGAACGCATTGCGGGCGTTGGGTTTGACGGTACGGCGTCAAGCGGGTTTAGTGGACGCGGCCAACGTGGCGCTGTTCAATCTCGATCGAATGCGCGAGCGTTTGTATGACGCACGACTTGCTCATGAGTTGGTAACGAACAACGTGCGCCTCGTTGAGCGAGCAGCCCGCGATGGTGAGGTGCGCCAGCATCCAGCAGCGGCTCGTCTGTTTCTCGCTGGGGCCCTGTTTGTCATTCTGGCGCTTCTTTTGAAAGCTGTTTCTGTCGCGATCACGCATCGGCCGGAAGGGGAACGTTCCGCGCCAGCCCCGAGTCGTTCCGAGTCAACGGTCGCGATGGCGCGCGCGGCGTCCGAGTCCGCCAAGGAAAACCGTGTCGCCCTGCCTGAAACGTTGCCTCCCATCGCGCCTGTCCGGCCCGTCGTCACGCCGACGGCAGCCGTTGTAGAGCCCGCGGCGCAATCGCCCGTGTCTGAGATGCAGGGCGTGGCCAACAATCCCGGGCCGGGTGATACGGTGCCTGAGCCCGCGGTACCGGAAATCGATGCGGTCATGGATCTCGAAGATTCGGAAACAGCGTCGAGCGAAGCGGTTGTTGCGAAAGCGTCTGAAGAAGCGGTTGCGAATCCAAAAACAGCTATGCCTGCTGGGTTTTGGGGTCATCTGGAGCACCCTGCGCTGGATGCGCTAGAGAGTGCTGCGGTGAGCGCAACGAAGGGGTCATTCGATGAGTGGGAGGAACTGTTGGCACATGCATCTGCGGCGCATGACAAAGAGCGCCTGATTCGGCTTGCCCGGCATTTGCGAGTGACGCGTCCTTTTGGTGATCGTATTCGGCGTTTGGCGGAAGGGCACGTGGCGCGCCTGCGCGAGGACTACGATGCTGCGCTGCGAATCTATCAGGCGGGCATCGCGCGAACGCCAGAGCATGCCGCGTTGCGCGGTGGTGTTGTTCGCTGTGCACTCTATATGGGCGAAGAGCAGGTGCTTACTGAATCTCTGGGTGTCTTGGATGGCGATGATGCATCGGTTCCGGCCGATGTGCATTACGTGCGTGGAATGATGGCGATCGCGTCTGAGACTGCCGATGTGGCGCTGGCACATTTGCGGACCTGCGTTCAACGTGTTCCTGATATCGACGCGATGCTGTGCATGGCGTGGTTGTCCATGCAGGAGGGGCATCTGGGTGACGCGGAAAAGGCCGCTCGATACGCATTGAATTTCGCGCCCCTTCATGCCGCCGCTTTGGATGTGCTAGGTGTCGTCCTGTATAAACGGGGCGAGGTGACCGACGCGGTGCATGCCTTTGAGAAGGCGCTGACGCATTCGCCGGAAGCGTGGGGTGCCATGGTGCACCTGGTGGAATTGTACCGTGAGCGGAACGAAGGCGCAAAGGCCGCCGCACTGGTCAGGCGTCTGCGTGTCAATCGGGAGCGCTTGGGTGAAGAGCTTGTTGCTGCTCTGGATGAAATGGATATTGATGGTGGCCGGGAAAATGGGTAAAAATGAGCCGGCTGTCCGCGCCTTCAGCGCTTCAAAAGGTGCAATTGCTGTACTTGGAATGGCCTTGCTGTTTGGGGCGATTTTGCGATTTGCGGGCGTCAACTGGGGCATGCCTGACCGCGTTGATCTGCACCCTGATGAGCGTATGTATGTCATCGAGCCCGCCCTGAAAATTGCACCCGGAGCGCTCGATCCGGGTTTTCTGAACTACCCGAACTTCATTCACTATTCGATTGCTGCTGTGCTGGGGGTTTTGCGACTGTTTGGTTTGGAGACGACCGATCCGCTGGCGCATCAGGTTGGGCGGTCCATTCTGGCAGGCTACGGCACGCTCACCATCTGGCTGGCTTGGTTGCTCGCGGGGCGTTTGGGTGCGAGTCGAAAGGGCCAGGCACTCGCGGCCGTATGGGTTGCCGTGCTGCCTCTGCATGTCTGGGAAAGTCATATTGCCGTGACCGATGTGATGATGACGTTTTGGATCATGGCTGTCCTTCTGGGGGCGCTGCGAATGGCTCGCGGTGCTGATGATTTGCGATGGTGGGTTCCTGTGCTTTCCGGCGTTGCTTTGGGGTGCGCCGTTGGGAGTAAATATACGGCCGCGCTAAGCGGCGTTGCGCTGTTGATGGGGATGATTTATGCGCGTCTGCCTTGGCGTCGTTTCTTGCTCGTCGGCATCGCGATCGGCGTATCGGCACTGTTGGCCTGTTTCGTTGTGACGCCATACAGTTTTTTACGTTTCGGCGACCTCCTCGAGGCGATGGCTTTTGAACATGAACATGTCAGCGGCCATCATCTGGGGTTCAGTACCACGGCCCCCGGTTGGCAATACCACAAATACGTTTATCAGCTCTGTGCGGCATGGCCCTTTAGTTTCGGCATCGTTCTGTATGTCAGTGTTGGGTTGGGCGTGCTGTGGATGCTCTGGCGTCTCAGTTGCGCCCGTTCCATTCCGCTTGTGCTTGCCGGGTTGCTCTATTTCGTAATGGGGGGCTGGACGTACACACCGATTCGCTACTACATGCCGATTGTCGTGATTGGCGCGATCTGCGCGGGTGTCTGGCACGGCGCTCTGTTGGACGGGACCAAGCGGGTTCGTCGTGCCGGAATCGTTCTTGTTTTAATCACCTTGGCGTATACAACCTGGTTTTGTGTCGAAACGAATGCGCGCTACAGCGACGACACCCGCGAGCAGGCCGCGCGTTGGCTGCGCACGTACAGCGGAGAGCCCATGCACGTCGCCGCAATCGGCAGTGGCGCGTACCTCGGGCATTTCAAAGGCAGCGATACTGTGACCTTCAAGGTGCACCCAGAAGGCAACGCCGGGCGCCTTTATAACGAGGGTTTCGACCTTATCCAGATTTCCTCGCTACACTATCTGCGTTGGCAGCGACATCGTCGGCCTGACGTTTACGGCACGCTATACGGTCGTATTCGTGAGAATGAAGCAAATTTGCGTCTGGTGAAGCGTTTCGAGGATGATTTCCCCAATAAACGGCTTTATGGTATGTTAGACCCAATGTTTACTTGCCTATTCGTTTCTCCGGTGCTCGAGTTCTATGCATCCCCAACAGGGCTTGAGCGATTCGACGCGATGGGGGATGGAAAAACTTTCAAATCGCCTTGATGGTATGGTCGTATTGTGCGATAATAGTTGCTGCGTTTCAGGTGGGCTTAAATCGGATTGCGCGAATGTCTAACGTGTTAGACATAGGGTTTAGATCTCTCTGGAAACGTCTTCTCTATATACAGGAATCTCAATGAAGCAATTCGCCAAAGGCGGTCTTAAGCGCAAGTGGTTTGT
>JBLHHU010000295.1:0-4351 GCA_047615735.1 Kiritimatiellia bacterium
TCCGTCCCCGCACTCCATATTTTCCCGCTCCCATATGGAGTGCGCCGACGGAGTCGGCGCTTTGGATTCGCGCGGAGCGCGCGGTGGACTAGGGGAACTGCAGATCGTCTGTACACTGTTCCCGACAACAGAATAAGAATAAGTACTATGCATAGCAGATTCAGATCCGATGTCGCACCCATACGAAATTGGGTATTTGTCACTGCGCTCCGCTCCGTTGCCGACGTTCGTCGGCCTGTCTCCCTTCGGTCGGCTGGGTATTTGCCACTTCGCTCCGCTTCGTTGCCGCCGGTCGGCGGCCTGTCTCCTTGCAGTCGGCTGGGTACTTGGGTGTTTACGCTCTTCTTGGGCGCTTGGGTATTTGGGTCCTTGGGTATTTGCGGAGCAGGTATTTGCGAAGCGGCTGAGCTCATTCCGGAAACCTCCTTCGCTCCGCTGCAAGCCGAGCTCGCCGCACTTGCGACATCGCGCGAATCATCCTCCAGCAAACGTCGCGCGTGCAAGGGCGTGATCCGCGATGCGCAGGCCTTGATCAAAGCCCAGCCGGAGTCGTCCAATCGATTCCGCGCGCTCGCCCTCATTCTGAAGGCGCAGCAGCGTTTGTTGGGCTTGGAAAACAACGAGCGTAACCGGGATGCTTTTTTCAAGACCTGCGAAGCCTTAGTCCTGGCGCCCTACGAATACAGCACCTATCGGCTCAATGCCGAACTGATGTTGTCCGAAAGGGATCTCTCGGCGCGCGACGCCCATGCTGACGAACGAATCAAAGTCCTCACCGCAATGGTACAGAGCTACCGTAATACGCCGGGGGAACTCGACTGCCTGATGGCGGCCATTCGTATCGCGACGCAGCTCGGTTCGTATGAGCTGAAGGAGCAATTGGTCAAAGCGCTGAGTGAACGGTTTTCGGGCAACGCAACTGCGATCGCTTTTCGCCGGTCGCTTATCGGTGCGACCCGTATGGATATCGTGTTTTCAGGAACCTTTGAACGTCTGGATGGCAGCTCGATGTCGTTTCCTTTTGATCGGCTGGGACATCCCTATTTTGCCGTCTTTTGGTCAAAAGAATCAGCTGAGGCTCTGGACAGACTCAAACAGTTGAAAGAACAGCAGCAGCAATATCCCGATGCGATTGAGATCTATAGCTTCAATGTGGATGAACTGCCCGATGGCGGCGCGTCCGTGCTTAAGTCGGTCGGCCTAACGTGCACCGTCTTGAGGCTGCCTGGGGGACGGCTCAGTGAAACCTATCGTACCTATGCGCAACACGACCCGGCGGCCTTGCGCGTGAATCCGTTCGGTCACGCGATTGTGCCGCCCAGCCAATCCGTCCACTTTAAGAACCAGGAAGAGGCAAAAGAATTTGCCCACTCGACGGTGTACGACGACTTCGCCTATCCCGTCACCCATGGCAGAATCATCGGCGTGGAACGCTATGATCGCTATATCAGTCAAATACAGTCGTTGCTTATAGGTGACGTGCTCGTCACGGATGCAACCGCACCAGATGTGGTGGGCGAGGGGAGTCTCGCGGCAATACGCGCCTGTTTTGTTCAGCCTCCCCGTCGGTTCCGACTCAGCGAGGTCGAAGCGCTCACGTCTTATAAGAAAGCGAACGACCTCTGTCTCAAGGCCCTTGCTGTGAAGCCTGAACCGGCGGACCTTTGGCGCCTTCGCAACTTTCGTATTATCGCGCTCATGGGCATGGCCAACCTCAGTGGGTCGCCCGACGCTCTTCAGGACGCTGTCAAAGAAGCAACCGCAACGGCCGCGCTGGCCCTTCCTGAGGAGGCCGGCGTTGTCGCCCGTTTTTGCCTGGCGAAAGAGGCCCTTCGAGGCGGGCGTGAAAGCACAAAAGATGTGCTCGACCGATTCATTGCCCAGTGTGGTGGTGAAAAGGCGAGGTTCAAGGCATTAAGCGCAGCCACTATTCTCGCCATCCATGCCGATTCGCCAGACCTCTATCAGCAGTATCGCACCAGGATTCTAGAATTATCCGAGCCTCCTCAGGAATTTGCCGCTTTTGTTTCATTTTTGCGCGACCGACTACATCAGTTCTATCTATTCAAGGGCAGCCCGGGCTTCTATCTGTACTCTCGGGTGTATCGCTTTGCGGAACGTCGCTTCATGGTCAACGATGGCCTCATACACTCGACACAAGCCCTTCCTGCGATGCAATTGAAAACGCTCGACGGTAAGACTGTGTCGTTGCCCGACGCAAAGAGTGATCGGTTGACACTGTTGTTGTTTGTTGAGCCTTCTGCCAGCGGCGGCAATGATCTGACGAGTGCCATCTACACCCCGGCGGTCGAGCCGACGAAGAGAAACGCAAACCCGCGCCCCTCGGGTCTTCTCGGCAGTGCCTACGCGCTAGCTGCAGACAACGTCAATAACGGCCTTCAGTGCATCACCGTCTTTCTGAGCGATGACGTTGCCAGGGTCAAAGCCATTCGCGACAAGCTTTCGCTGCCCGGTTTGGTGACAGTGCTTCCCGGCGGACTGGACAATCCCGTCGTCAACCAATTGGGCATTCTTTCCGCAGACCGAAATGGAAACTCATTCCTGATTCGGCGTGATGGCACGATCGCCTGGAGCAAGAACGGGATTCCCTACCAGATGTCAGGTGAACTGGACTACATCAGCACCATTGGACTGAATGTCCATATCGACGTCTGCGACAGTGAAGCAGGATATCGTGCCTTGAAAGCAAAGGACTACAAGAAAGCCCTACATCTGTTCACGGGTACCTATCTACAGAAAGAAGCGGCGGGCGACGCCACATTGACCGCTGCCCTGCTGCAGGCGCGAAATGAAAGCGACAGCAAGTGGAAGAGCTCGCGACTCCACGGCAGGGCGCTTGCGCATGTCGGGCTAAAGGACTATGACGCTGCTCTCGTTGATGTGGATAGCGCGATCGCCTGGCATCTCAGAAGGAACCAGTTCAATCACGATGCGGAAAGCCCGTGCAGTACGATGTTGCATTTGCTGACCACTCGGTCAAAGATTCTTGATGGTTTGGGGCGCGGGTCAGAAGCTCGAGAAGCGCGTAACCAGGCCGCTGTGGAGCCGACCGACTACCCCACACATTTTACTAGAATACGCGGATTCAATGAACCGTGTGAAGCATTTGAAAACCGAATGAGTATCGTTGCTAAGGAGATCAAGTAATGAAGGACGCGCGGATTGGCGAAAAAGCGGTGTCGACGTCCTTCACTCGCAAGCTCCCTTCGGACTCTGCCGCCGCACTCCAAGTTTAGAGCTAGGGCAACTTGGAGTGCGGTGGCAGAGGCGAGGAACGAGCCGGCGACACCGCTTTTTGCAGAGGGAAACAGAGTACAGATTAGCAGATACAATGAGCTAACCCCCGGAAGGAACCAGTAATGAAGTCACACACCTTAAGTAAACTATTTATGACAGCCTGCCTCGTCATCGGGGTCATCGCATCGTCGGGCTTGGCCCGCGGCGAAGAAACGCCGCTTAGCGCCGAAGGGGAGACGCTGCTGGCCGCGTACACTGAGATGCTCGAAGGCCTGAAGAAGGAGATTACCGCAGCAGCTCCGAATATTGATGCGCAGAAGAAGAGCGCCTTCATTGCGTTGCACGGTGAGATTGGCAAGCTTCCCAAGCTGCCAAACCCGCAGAATCTCAAAATGGCGCCGGTCACCTTTTGTGGCGGAAACCCTGCTTATGCATTGGCGCAGAGTAATGCGCTGGTTGCCGCCCATGCGGTGCTTGAAGACGCCAAGCCTTTCCTGAGCGGCGATGCGATGCACGCGAAGCTCGCCAAGTGCGCACTGTTGACGCATGGCGCTAAACAGATGGCCGAATTTGCCCAACAGGGCGCGCAAGAGAAGGCGTACGTTGACTTGCTGTTGGGTGACAACGATCTGATCGTGGATGTGATGGAGTTGGGCGGTGCCTATGAGGCCAAATACGGTCAGTCCATTCGTAACTACAAGGCCATCCAGAAGGCCAGCAAGAATGCCGCCTCTGATGCGCAGGATGGATTCTTCCGCCTGTGGGCCCTGGCCAGTTCCCTGGAGCACCCTGATGGTAGTAACGTGCCGGAAGGAAAAACAGCCGCCGAGGCCATGGTCGACTTCTATTTGAATTATGAAAAGGCTTACGCGGACGGTGAGTTGGATCCTGCCTTTGACAAACTGACGGCTTGGGACTGTCGTTTTATATTTCCCTTTCGCCCGCTTGAAGATGCCATTTGGATGCGCAAGATGATGCGCAACTACCGTCCCGATCACATGCGGATGGAGGACTACAGGTGGCGTTACTGTCGAATCACCAAGACCGATGTGCCGTATACGTCTAACGCCGGCGGTGCGCGCGCGGCCGGGCG
>JBLHHU010000296.1:0-4271 GCA_047615735.1 Kiritimatiellia bacterium
CAATGGCCAGACCATCACTTGACGCCCGCGTTTCCACACGACGCGGGGGTATCCGCCGTGTCTCCTTTTCGGGCGTGTCACCATCCATCAAGTGGTCCAGCATGGCGGCAGCCTCGTACCCGATGCGACGCGTGTTGGTATCCACGCTGGAGATGGGCACGGCTGCGATCTCGCAAATCATCGGATCGTTCTCGGCGCTCACCACGGCAATTTCCGTGGGCACGCCATAACCCATATCCACCAGGGCATCAATGAGAGGCCGGGCGATCTGATCGTTGGTCGCCATCACGCCGACCGGCGTATCAATGGATGACAGCGCCTCTCGCAACCAGTCCCAGGCAGGACCAGGCGCTGGGTGCCATGTCTCCGGTGTGACGGCCGGTGCGAGTTCCACAAAACGCGCTCCCGCGGCTTCGGCCTCGCGCTTAAATCCGCTCATGCGCGGCATCTGGTAAGGCGTGAAATGCAAATGCACGAAGCCCAGTGTACGAAATCCACGATCGAGCAGATGACGCGCCGCCATCGCACCAATGGCTTCCTCGTCGAAGTAGACGCGGGGGATCGGCAGGCGATCATCGTGCTCGAAGCCGACGGTCGGCACGTTCAGCTTGCGCGTGAATTCCATAATACCGGAATCGAACGCATGACGACAGATGACCCCATCCGGTCGCACGCCATGGGGAATAGCGCCCGAGTAACACATCGCATTGTCTAGGATCCATCCCGCCTGCTTGGCGTAATCAACAATACCCTCATGCACGGCCTGGACACTCCAGGCCGACAAGTAGAGCACCGATCGGCGCCTGGAGCCCGCCGTCGACGATTTCGCACGATCTTCTTTCATCGCTCAGTCATCTAAACAGTTTGTGCATCAAAGAATGTCACCAGCTCGGGATCCAAGGCCGAGACCTCTGTCGTGTGGCTTGCATTTCGTATGCAGTCGGTTGCCGCACACCCGGCCGCGACGCTGTAGCGAGCGGCGACCGGCGACGTCGTCGGCTTGGTTTCCCCACGAACGAATTGAATAAACTCATTGACGATCGCCGGATCCGCCCCGCCATGTCCCCCATCTGTCGCGAGCGCGGGAAATTCCTCATCGGCTTCGGGCTTGTAACCGGCCTTTTGGTTCCAGAGCCGAACGACGGTGCCGTCTTCGCCATTGCCAAAATTCTCGATCCGCCCCTCGGTTCCGATGATCGTGTAATTGCGCCAGTAGTCCGGGGTATAGTGGCACTGTTGGTACGAGCAGTGGACACCGTTGTCCAGACGCATGAGCATCATACTGATGTCCTCCACGTCCACCACCGGATTCAGGCCCTTCAGACTTAGGGGCGGCCAGTTCTCCTGCTTCCAGTCGCGCTTGGACGGCTCAGGATCAGGATCGCAGTCTTTTATGTCTCCGTAGACGCTCAGCTCGCCCATGGCAGTGACACAGGTGGAGTAGCCGCCACACAACCAATGCAACACATCGATGTCATGGGCGCCTTTCTGCAGCAACAGCCCCGTCGAATTGCGTCGATCGGCGTGCCAGTCCTTGAAGTAGAAATCGCCGCCCCAGCCCACGAAGTGGCGACACCAACCCGCCTTGACTTCGCCAATTCGGCCTTGGTCTATGAGTTCCTTCATTTTTAAAACGAAGGGCATGTGGCGCATGTTGTGCCCCAGGTAAAGCTTGGTTTTGCTTTTGTGGGCAGCGCGCAGAATTCGGTCACAGCCTGCGGTTGTGATCGCCATCGGCTTTTCAAGATAAACCGCCTTGCCAGCCTCCAGGGCCGCCACGGCTTGCTCTTCATGAAAATTATCCGGCGAGCAGATAAACACGGCATCAAGGTCGTCGCGAGCCAAGAGTTCACGATAGTCCTGAGTGACAAAATCCGGTTTGTATTTCTCGCTGAATGCATCCAGGAACGTCTGTTGCGGGTCTGCCCCCGCGACCAGTCGCACGCCCTGCTCGGGTTGATGCGCATGCGCCGCCAGTCCACCGCGCCCATGAACACCAATGACACCAATTCGCAACTCCTCACGCATACTCAGTCGCTCCACTTCAAAATGACTTTTCCACATTCGCCCCGATTCATAACCTCAAAGCCCTGCTTGAAATCAGCGCAAGGCAAGCGGTGCGTTATGACGGGACTGACATCCAAACCGCTCTGAATCAGGACGGTCATCATGTACCATGTTTCGTACATCTCACGTCCATAGATGCCCTTGATCGTGAGCATATTGAAGATCACCTTCTGCCAATCTATCGCGATATCCTCGGTGGGAATACCCAGCATCGCCACCTTGCCGCCATGAGACATGCCCGCAAGCATGTCGCGAAACGCCACCGCATTGCCGGACATCTCCAGGCCCACGTCAAAACCTTCGTGCATGCCCAGATCTTTTTGCACATCGGCGATGGGGGTCTCGCGCACGTTGACCGCACGGGTGACACCCAGTGTTTCGGCCAGCGCCAAACGGTAGGGGTTCACATCGGTGATGACCGTATAGCGCGCACCCGCATGCTTCGCGATGGCCGCGGCCATGATGCCGATGGGGCCAGCGCCCGTGATGAGCACATCCTCCCCCAGTAATTTAAATTGCAGTGCCGTGTGGGCAGCGTTGCCGAAGGGGTCAAAGATGGCCGCCACGTCCAGGGGCACGGCAGCGTCCTGATGCCAGACGTTGGTCATGGGCAAGGACACGTACTCGGCAAAGGCGCCCGGAATGTTCACGCCCAGTCCTTTGGTGTCCATGCAGAGATGACGACGCCCTGCCATGCAATTTCGGCAGCGTCCACAGACGACGTGCCCTTCCCCACTCACCACATCGCCCGGCTTGAAATCGGCCACGTTGCTGCCAACCTCAACCACCTCACCCACGAATTCATGTCCGATGACCATCGGCACAGGAATCGTCTTCTGCGCCCAGGCGTCCCAGTTGTAGATGTGCAGGTCCGTGCCACAGATACCGGTTCGCATCACACGGATCAATACATCGTTGATTCCATGTTCCGGCTCGGGCACGTCTTCCATCCAGAGGCCCGGCTTCGCTTCTTTCTTAACCAGTGCTTTCATTACAAACTCCCGAAGGCGGTTAATACCTTATCGAGATGTGCATCGCTCAGCGCCGCCGAGACCTGCACGCGCAAGCGCGCTTTGCCTTTGGGCACCACGGGGTAGCCAAAAGCGACCACCCAGACGCCCAGCTCCAGCAGCCGTTCGCTCTTGCGAATCGCCTCGGCCTCATCGCCAATCATGATCGGCACAATCGCCGTGGGAGAATTCGGACAGGCATAACCCAGTGCCGTCAGCCCCTCTCGGATTCGACTGATATTGCCGTGCAGTCTGTCGATCAGATGCGTATCGCGTTGCAAGAGTTCGATGGCTTTGCGTGAGCTGCAGGCCACCGTGGACGGAAGCGCATTCGAGAAAAGACTTGGGCGACTGTGCTGCACCAACAGATCGACGACATCCTGCCGCGCGGCGACGTAGCCCCCCGCGGCGCCGCCCAGGGCTTTGCCAAGCGTGCCGGTAATGATGTCCACTTGGCACAGCACATCGGCGTGTTCCGGCGTGCCACGCCCGCTGCGCCCCAGCACACCGACGCCGTGCGAATCATCGAGAATCAGGCGCGCGTCGTAGCGACGACAGACGTCAACGAGCTCGGAAAGTGGTGCAACAGCCCCTTCCATACTGAAAACGCCATCCGTAATCACCCAGCGTGCGTCTGCATCCATACGGGTGCTTAGCTTGCTTTCAAGATCCGCGATATCAGCGTGCGCATAAACGACGCGTTCGCGCGGACGCGCAAGGCGGCATCCATCGATGATGCTGGCGTGATTCAGTTCGTCCGAGAAGACAACATCATCCCTGCCAACAACGGTCGCGATAAGGGCTTCGTTGGCTGACCAGCAGCTCGTATACGTTAACGCCGCCTCGGTCCCCGCGAAGCCCGCCAACGCCTCTTCAAGCTCACGGTGACAGGCCGTCGTGCCGCAGATAAAGCGAACCGATGCGGTGCCGGCCCCATACAATCGCAGCCCTTCATGCGCCGCCTCGACGACCTCCGGGTGCTCGGCCAGACCTAAATAGTTGTTGGAGCAGAGACAGATGACCTCGCCCACCCCCTCGAGCTCAACGGTGGCGCCCATCGGGCCGCTGATATGCCGCATGACCTTATACGTGCCTGCGTCGCGCAAACCCTTCAACAATTCGTGCGTTCTTGATTCAAATCCTGACATGATTAGCTAACAGAAACCCATTTGACTCATTTTGCAATTTTATTAT
>JBLHHU010000297.1:0-4248 GCA_047615735.1 Kiritimatiellia bacterium
CCGAGGATCGTCAGCGCGAAATTGCTGCGTTGCCAGAATCTCCGCTCGCCGCAATAGGTCTAGCATCTCAGGGGCGCGACGGCTCTTCTCGTGAATCAGAACCATTTTCATCAGAATATTGATATCGTTGGGCTGCGCTTTTTCCGCCGCCTTGAAGCAGGCGAGCGCGTCCTCTGTTCGACCTTGCGACTCTAAGATAGAACCAAGCGAAATGTGGGTGTTTGCACGCTGCGGATCGTGCGCTAGCACGCGCTCAAAAATCTCGGCGGCCTTATCGACCTCACCAAGCTTCATCAGAGACAGGCCATAGTTGTTCAGAAGCTGCGCATCATCCCGGTTGGTCTCCACCGCGCGCTCAAAACGTTCAGACGCTTCCTGCGTAAGTCCACCCTGGACGAGATAAACGCCGACGTTGTTCTGGATGCTGGACTGGTACGGGGCCAACTCCGCGGCCGTGCGGAAGTGGGACAATGCATCATCTTGGCGCCCCATGGCGAAGAGCGACTTTGCCAGACCCAACCTGGCGGGCGCATTCTCCGAATCGAGCTCGAGCGCCTTACGAAAGGCTACCGCCGCGCGGGCGGGCTGCCCTTTTTCCAGCCATGACTCCGCCAGCAATTTCAGCGCGAGTAGTCGACGGCTCGCAACGTCAGCCGCGCGATCTCCCGCGCTGCGAACCCGACGAGCGAGTTCTTCAGCTATGGTTGCGTCGCGGCCCTGCACCAAATGCAGCGCGGTCATGCCCATGGCCTGAACATCGAGATCGGGGCTGGCGGCATAGCGGCGAAAATGATTCAGCGTTTCCGGAGACGGCATCACATCGGGCTCGACAAAGTTTTGCAGATAGTGAGAGATCGCCGCAACCTCGGCCATGGGAACACCCGAATGCCGGAGTGCCTCCTCAGCGCTCTTGCGGTCCTTCATGCCCAGCGCCTGCGTCAGTTTTGCAATGATCGGCTTGTGCGGTTTCAGCGGGCCATACCAGCGCTGGACGTGATCGTCGAGTTGCGCCACCGTCATATCCCGGTGGCATTGGGAGCAGGCGTTATCCAGGCCAAGCGCTGCGTCGTAGGCTGGGCGGGGACTTGCAATCGTGTGGTCTGAACGGTCGAATCCCAGATCCGGGCCAATCGAAGGATGACGAAGGAAAGGCATATGACACGCCGTACATCGGCTGCCCTTAGAGTCCGGTTGATGAAAGGTGTGTGCGGTTATGTCCTCGGCCTTGGCTGCATGGCACGACGTGCATTGGCGGTCATCAAATTTTCCGACCAATTCTGTCCCGTTTATATCGCGATAGTGAAGCGAGTGCGGGTCGTGACAGTCCACGCAGGTCATCGACCCACTTAAGTAACAATCACTGTAGAGATGATTCTTCTGGTATTGAAATCCGCGAACACGCCCGTCCGGATGGAACTCCTCTGTAAACTCGGTGTGGATCTTAGTCGTAAAGTGTTTCTCAAAGTCCATACCTGAAAGAAACGGCTCATCTGTGAGCTTCTGTTTCACGGCGTGGCACTGCAGGCAGACGTTGATGGATGCGTCTTTGTCGAGTACGGCCAAGGATGGCATGCCGATATCCGGGTCGTTGACGTAGCGGGGGTTCGAGACACGCTCGATGTGGCGCTGACCGGGCCCGTGACATGATTCACAATTGATGGATAGGCTTGTGAAGTGCGTATCGTGTTTTTTCTGCACGGGATCATAGCGGGTCGTGATCTGGCTGCCATGGCAGTTACCGCAATTTTGCTCAAAGTTCTTACTTTCCCCGAGCACACGGTGCGGCGGCCACAAGGTGCAATCGAAGATCGAAATTGATTCCGAAACCGGTTGCCAGCGATTCGTCCTGGTCTGCACGAACCACGGCCCGTCACGGTTGCTCCATTCAAACGGGAGCAAACGAACTGTGCCGTCAGGAAACGAGGAAAAATAACTCTGTCCGCCGCCGCCGACCATGAAACCGCCACCAACGACATAGTCGGCTCGGAACGTCTGCGGCACTTGGTTGGTGATCGCAACCTCGAACCAGTATGCATCGGACGCGTCGATCGAGAGACGAACCACGGCGTCCTTGAATTGAAGAACGGTTCCGTCGAATGTGCTGATGACGCTCTCTGCGCTGGCAGGACCACCGGCAAGACCGTGTGTCGAACCGGCCCAGGCCTGAAACTGGTCCTGATGACATTCGGCGCAACGTTTTGCACCAACGAATTTAGAAATAGAATCCTGCTGGACGGGGGGATCGCGACGCACGACCGCCACGATTAGGGATGCCGCCAAACCAGCAAACACAAAGCCGATCAGGATGGCTTTACCGAGAGAACATTGTACTGGTAGATGCACTCTCATAAGGGTTCGCAGCGTTCTTAGGAGTGGGAAATTGCTTAAGTTAGTCGCGCTTTGTGTCGCGTTCCTGTTCTAGGCGACGAACGCGGTACATGACGTCTTCGACACCCGATCGCAGGCGCACGTGCATTTGTGCCAGTAAACCCACTAGGCCAACGATCAGTGCGGCGCCCCAGAAGGCACCACCGACGAATGCGAATGCCTTATACGGCGTAATGGCACCCGTACACATCCAATGCAAACTTACGAACCCGACAAATAGCGCACCTACGCCGGCAAGCAACCAACTGATGCAACCGAAGAATTGTAACGGACGGTAGTCGCGGTTCATGCCAAGGATGATTGCGGCAGCCCGATAGGCATAGCGCGGCAAGTTGTTGGCAACGCGCGACGTCCCGTGTTCGCGCACACCACGAACGACGATAGGCACTTCCGTCACACGCAGCCCAGCGAACATCAGCGACAGCAAGACTTCGTGCGTGTACGTAAAATCGCCAAGGAGATTCAGTCGCAGATACGCAGCGCGGGAGTACGCGCGATATCCGCATGACACATCGCTGATGGATTGCCCAGCCAGACGACTGACCCAACGTGCGATGACATCGTTACCCCAACGTTTGGCTTTGGGCATGACCGGCGCTTTGGCGGGATCCTTGAAACGTGAGGCCGTCACACAGTCGGCCTCCCCTGCAAGCAACGGTGCCATCAACTTGGGTATATCAGCTGGATCGAATTGTCCGTCGGCATCGATTGTCACGATGTAGTCGGCGTTGCGAGACATGGACGCCAGCAGCCCGGACCGAAAAGCCGCGCCCACACCACGCGGTGTCGCGTGGCGAACAACGTGTGCGCCATGCTCACGTGCGATCGAGCCTGTTGCATCCGTTGATCCATCATCGATGACAATGGTCTCAATACAGTCGACCCCATCGAGCGTCGTCGGCAGGCGTTTCATCACATCCGCGATGCTCTGGGCTTCGTTCAAGGCCGGTAGTTGTATGATCAGTTTTTTCATAAAGAATCCGTAGGGCGTTTCGTCATTCGCTACGATTGCTTTTTTCGGCCCAGATTTCAACTCCGTTCAGCACAAGATGCGGCACGCGGCCCGGCCATGTTGGCCGCACGAGCTGCAACCGGAGCAGGTCACCTGAAGGTATAGGCACACTCCAACTGCCAACACCCGAATGAATATCACGCAGCAATACATCGTCATTGTCGCGATCACACATCACCCACAACGGCTCCTCATGCGTGTTGTTATAGTGAAAGCGTGCATGCAGCGTTATGCTCGCCTCAGCATGGAAAGTAGGTGCGACAACCTTGAGGCCGTGCATGTATTTCACGCGCACAGGATAGAGACGGACGGATTGTGGCTTAAGACTAGGAAACAGCAGGTTGGCAGAGAGTGGCCGTTCTCGACCCATATCCAGAAAAAGGCCTTCACCCAAGGCAAGGCAGTCAACGACGGGATTGCTAGGCAACGGCTCCTCGCCGGACAGTCGCCCGCGTGCAGAACCAGGGGGCAGCAGCCCTGCAGGGATGTGGATGACGGAGAAACCGGGCCCAAACACCTGTTGCTCAAGCGCGACCGTACCGTTTTCCAACAGCAGTTCCAGTGTCGCGCTCACCGGTTCAGGCGAGCAGCCCAGATCCACCCATAATACGGCATCGCCTTCACTAGGCATGGCAAACGAAAAAAGATGTGGCCCCAACCTCCAAGGGCGCACGTCCATCTGTTCGAAATGTCCCCTACCCAATACAATGTTCGACGTGCACTGACCCGCAGAGACGGGCAATAGATTGTGCCGCGATGCGATACTTCGGTGCGCGAAAACCTGCAAGTGCTCCAACCACTGCGGCGTTGCATAGAGTGCCCCGCGATCAAGCGGTTTAAAGTAATGC
>JBLHHU010000298.1:0-4245 GCA_047615735.1 Kiritimatiellia bacterium
GGCGCGTAGCCCAGGAACGGAGAGACCCGCAGGGACGTGGCCCGAGATGGCCGCGTTGACCGTCTCAGGCCAGCGCCGCAGGGTGATTTCATACACCCCGGCTTTTTCGACCTTCAAGGCCCATTCCTCGACATCTAAATGACCATCGCGAATGGACCTCTGGTGCCAGGGCGTCGCTTTGCCTTTTGTCAGCCAGTCGTGACAGGTCAGACGGCTGGGATTCTCTGCGGGGTTTCCCAGGATCATTCGAGTGTCGAATTTGAAAACAGGGGAGATATCTGCCCACCAAGCCTCATAGTCAGCGCGCAGCTTTTTTACAATTTCGGGATGCTTATTCGCCAAATCCTTTTTCTGTCCTGGATCGGACTTCTTATCATAAAGCTCCGTGCCGTTGATCAGTCGCCAGCGTTGCGTCATTGTGCTGGATTTACGCCATTTGATCGGATCGCGCACGCGTTGTGAATCGGGAACAATCGTGCGTTCCGGCCAGCGGGTATTCGGATTACGCAGGATCGGTACCAAGGAACGTCCGTCGAAGGTGTAATCGGCGAGGGGCTTAAGGGAACCTCGCAAAACCTGTGCTTGGCTGTCAAGTTCCATGGGCAGCTTCCTGCTTTGCCCCGGCTATGGCGGTTCCCAAATTCTGCCAGTGTCGGGGCTCTTTGCTTTCTCGGGCTAGAATACGAGCCACTGTAGGGGTGGCTGAGTGGACGATGGCGGCAGCGAGGGTGCCCGTGAACCGTCCCCTTAAACCTCAAAATGTAGATTAACTCGGGTTCTTACAGTCGATATAAGCTACAATTCATCGCAACAAAAAGGGACAACGCAAAGAGAAAAACAGGCCATTTTTCTTTGTGAAATAGCCAATTTTCTAGTGTTTCCAACTGGTACCCCGGGTGGGACTCGAACCCACTACCTACAGATTAGGAATCTGTCGCTCTGTCCTGATGAGCTACCGGAGTATTTGGTATGGGCAGTTGCGGAGAAGATACTACGATGCTGCGCTTTTGGCGGCAAGCGCGCTTTGTCTCAGGCGTCAAATTCGGTGTCTCACGCTTGAAATGCGTGAAACGGAAGTGGTCTTTGCGGAAGAAGCAAATACTGACACACGAACGCAAAGCATGCATACTGAAAGCAATCTTCAGGAGGCATTCAGCCATAATGAAATCGATGACGATTAGAAATCTCCCCGACCCCATCTATGATGGACTTGCGACGAGCGCGAAAGCCGAACACCGCAGCCTTCAGGAACAGGTGCGCTACATTCTCACCAACGACGTTGAACTTCGGTCGCGATCCGTCTGCGAAAAGGCCGCGGAATACCGCACCAAGCTCGCCGGACGCAAAACAGAGAAGAGCGTTGTTGCGGATCTACGCGAGGACCGCGAAAGATGATCGCCATCGTCGACACCTCCGCCGTGCGGCGTCTCTTCATTCTGGACGGGCCCGTTCCGAGAATCAGACGTCCAGGACGGAGAAGTCTGCAAAGAGGACGTAGATCAAAAGGACGATGCCGACCAGAATGGCCCCGGTGATGCGAGCATGCTTCCAGGGGGTCATGTCGACAGCCTTGACATCCTTCTGGATGAACTCTTCGGAGCGCGGATTCAATTCGCCCATGACAAACATTGAAATCAAAAGATAAGCAAAGACGATGCCAAGAAAATGGAATTCGTGCATGGCGGCGACGATCTTATTGAAGGGCGACACGAAGTAACCCATGGCGATCACGACAAAGCCAGATACCAAGGCGGTCTTGGCTGCACGTGCCGGAACACGGCGCGATAACATACCGCCCAGCACGACGGCAAAAATCGGGATAAAGTACATGCCGTTCATTTTCTGAAGGTATCCGAAAATACTGGTCGTTTTGGCAAGCAACGGTGCGATGCACATCGCCGCGACCGCAACACTCCACCCGAACACTTTTCCGGAACGCACAACCTGCGCGTCCGTCGCATCTTTCTTCAAAACGTTTTTGTACATGCCCAGACTGAATAGCGTGCACGAGCTGTTGAGGGCCGAGTTGAAACTCGAGAGGATGGCACCCAGCATGACGGCCGCAAAAAAGCCGGTCAATGGTGCAGGCAAGACTTCTCTGACGAGCAGGCCGTAGGCGTGGTCGGCTTTGATGTCCTGCCCCACAAACAAGCCAAAGGCGATGATTCCAGGCAGGACAAGATAGAGCGGCCCCAAAAGCTTCAGCGCGCCGGTTAAGAGCACACCTTTCTGCCCTTCGGCCAAGCTGCTCGCGCCAAAGGTGCGCTGGATTATTTGCTGGTTGGTCGTCCAATAGAAGAAATTGAGCAGAAGAATCCCGCTGAAGACGGTACTGAAAGGAACAGAGGACTCAGATCCACCGATTGAATTGAACATGCCTTCCCGAATCTCGGATAACTCACGAACCCCGGACATGACGCCATCGCCACCCAGTTGGGAGAGTCCAAACCAGGTAATCATGAAGCCGCCCACCAGCAGACCAATGCCGTTCAACGAATCGGACACGGCGACGGTCCGTAGGCCGCCAAAGAGCGCATAAAGTGATCCGATGATGCCGACGATCCAGACGATTGTCCACAAGGCCTGCGCGTGCGTATCGAGCCCCAGAATGGTCTGCACATCGAGAATCCCAATCATGCCCGTCGCGCCCGTGTATAGGATGATCGGCAAGAGAACACCGACATAGGCTACGAGAAAGATCAGGTTCGTGATCGTCTGCGTTTGTTTATCGAAACGGATCTCAAGATACTCAGGAACCGTGGTGACACCACTCTTAAGGAAGCGTGGCAGAAAGAACAGTGCCATGGCGACCAACGCGGTGACCGCGACGACCTCCCAAACCATGACGCAGAATCCGTCCGTAAACGCGGCCCCATTGAGACCGACCATCTGTTCGGTGGACAGATTCGTCAGCAACAAGGATCCAGCGATGAGCGGAAAGCTCAGGCTGCGTCCGGCAAGGAAATAGCCTTTGGGCGACGCGTGATCGTCCCCGCGCGTAAACCAGTAGGTCAACCCCGCCACCAGCGCCATGAAAAAGATCAGTGATCCAATGACCATGATGTACCCCTTGTCCGGCCTGCGGCGGCCCGTTTAGACTTACTTGACGCTGAAGCGATATTCCGTCGTGTGCGAATAGACTTCGCCAGGGCGCAATATCGTTGAAGGAAAGCTCGGCTGGTTGGGCGAATCAGGATGATGCTGCGTTTCAAGGCAGAAAGCGTTGCGACGCTCATAGGGGTGTCCGCCTTTACCAACGTTGCTACCATCAAGGAAGTTGCCGCAGTAAAATTGAAGCCCCGGCTCCGTGGTCAGCACCTCCATGACGCGCCCACTCTTGGGCTCATGAACACGTGCGGCGAAACGTAACTTTCCATCCCAACCTGTCAACACGAAGTTGTGATCATAACCGGCACCAAAAGCAATCTGCTCATTTTTGGCATCGATACGATCACCGATGCGGGTGGACGTTCTGAAATCAAACGGTGTCCCTTTGACCGGCATCAATTCGCCCGTCGGGATCAGACCTGCATCAACGGCGGTCAGATGGTCAGAGGCGACCGTGAGTGTGTGGTCCAATATCGTTCCACTGTCGTGGCCGCCCAGATTAAAATAGCTATGGTGCGTCAGGTTGACGGGTGTCGCAGCGTCGGTCGTGGCGCTGTACTCGATGCGAAACGCATCGGCCGCGGTCAGCCAGTACGTGACGGTCATATCCAGCGCACCGGGGTAACCTTCGTCGCCGTCTGGACTGGTGTGACGAAAAACAACACCAACGTCCTCGCCGCGCACGATGGCTTCAGCGTCCCAGACCACTTTGTCGAACCCAATGGCGCCGCCGTGCAAGTGACACGGAATCCCGGCGGGGTCGTTGTTGGTCACCAGTGAATACGTTTTACCATCCAGAGAGAACGCGCCTTTGGCAATTCGATTGCCATAGCGACCCACGACACAGCCGAAATACGGTGACTCCTTGATGTAGTCGTCAATGCTGTCGTAGCCCAGAACCACGTCGGCCATGTCCCCCTCTTTATCAGGCACTTTGAGGGACGTCACTAAACAGCCATAATCGGACACCTTCATGGTGAGGCCATTCGGGTTAACCAGGGTAAACAAGTTCGCTGCGTTGCCATCCTTATCGGCACCGAAAGGTACGCGCGTGACAGAGACAGCGTTCGCAGAATGCACGCAAGCTGCACCCAAAAATACGCCAGCCATTACCATTCCAACCAACCTACGCGTATT
>JBLHHU010000299.1:0-4207 GCA_047615735.1 Kiritimatiellia bacterium
GGGTCGTCGGCCGTCAGGGCGCGAAGGATGAATCCGGCCATGATATAGAAGCAGCCGATGTGCACCGCGGTGGCCACGCCGCCCGCGATGCCGTACTTGATGAATTGAACAAGTGCCCCGTGCTCTTTCCCTCGAAATTGACGGATCAGGTTTTGCATAGCTGGACGGTCTCAGGTTAGGGCGTGCCCGCACGATGATCTTACGGGCACGCGGGCGATGCGGTGATGTGCTGCGACACGCATGTCGCAGCCGTTCAGCCTGCCGTTTTGGCGTTTGCGTTGGTGTCGGCGGGGGCCTTGGTGTCGTCGGGCGCCTTTTCAGCATCCGTCTTCTTTGCAGGCTCATCCTTTTTGGCAGGAGCGTCCGGATTTTTGGCTTGCGGCTTTTTCGAAGCAGTCTCCTTGGGGGATGTTTTGCCGGCGTTCGCCTTCTTGGCTTCTTCGGCCTTCGCCTTCTTAACGGCATCCGCTATTGTTTTTTTGGCTTCCGCGTCTTCCTTGGCCAGATCTTCAGGCGTTTTCAGTGTGTTGGCCATGCTGGAGAGACGGTGAATCGCGTCATCAATGATTTTGATGCGGTCTTTGCGGGTCTGCTCTTCCTGTTGGGCGACGTTTTCAGCCTTCTTTGAGAGCGCCAACTCGCGTTCGACGATGTGTTCGCGGTGGGCGTTCATGGCTTTCTGTACTTCTGCTTTGACGATATCGCGCTCACCGCGCATGGCGTCAACCGAGGAGTTGAGCGTCTTGGTCATGTCGGATGAGCGTGCGTCCATCTTGGTCACCAATTCGCCTGTGGTCGCTTGAAGCGTTGATTCGATTTCGGCGACCGATGCCTCAACCGACTCGGATACTTTGCCAACCGTGCCATCCAGTTTGGACATGCTCTTGTCGATCTGAGACACGGAGTCGTCCAGTTTGGCGTTCATTGAGCTCGTCGCGTCGCTGAACGAATCGCTGAGGCCGGATTTGAGTGCTTCTGCCTGGTCGGATTGTTTCTTTGAAACTTGGCGGATCATGTTGGCTGTTGTGCTCAAGCGCGTAACAACGGATTTGACCTCATTGGTTGTGCTCTCTTGCTCTGACTTGAGTAGCTGAATTGAGAACAAGACCAACAGAACGAGAATGCAGATCAAGGCACCGATCGAATTGAAGAGTGTCCGGTTCTGGCGTGCCTGGCTCAGTACAGTCGCCTGCATCTCTGCAATGGCGTTATCCTGACGGACGAGTTCCTGTTGGCGCATCTCGCTCAGTTTCTTGAGCTGTGTGACGGCTTCTTCAAGAAGCGCTGGCTGCACGGTGACGTCGCCATCCTTGACGACGGTGACCTCTTTCTTCTGTTCCTTTTTGGCGGGCGTATTCTTTGCAGGTGTCTTGGCTGGTGTCTTGGCGTCTGCCGACTCGGGAGCGTCGTCCTGCTTCTTTTCTGATTCGTCACTCATGGTATTGTGCCTTTTGTCTTTTGTTTCGCCGGAGCATAGGCGGAACGATTTTACGAAAACAAAGTTCCTTAGTAGGGATAGTCAGCCTGTCCCGAATGGGGGGGAAATGCAAGCCAGATTCGTCAGCAGACGTTGTGTGAGCTTGTGGGGATGTGTGTAACAAGAGTTGTTCATTGGCTTCGCGGTTCCCGTAGGGTTAAGACGCAACGTTCGTGACTCACCTACCCACACGCTCACGCACTGTTGGCGGTTTCTGTGGGCGATTCCTGTGCAGGCCAAACCCGCGACCCAAACATCGCAAACGCCTCTGCTATCAAAGCCCTTGCCCGTGCCATGTCCTTGCACTACACTGGTTTCATTATGAGTCCAATTGAGAAAAAGACGCGTTCAAAAGCCGGATGTCTATGGGCCGCGCTCATTTTGGTGGCGGTAGCGATCTTGGGGGGCTGTGTTCTGGTTGCCGTCAGTCTCATGTCTGGCAACCTATTTAAGGTGGCCGCCAGTGAACTCGAGGTGGGGATCGATGAAGCACCGCTTGTCGATGAAGTCTGGTCGTATGGCGAGGGCGAAACAAAGGTGATTCGCATTCCCATCACTGGGTTCATCCATTTAGGCGACGAGTCGACGATGCTGGGCGCGATCCCAAGCCAGACGATGGTGGCCTTGCGCTCCATTCGCGCAGCGACTCATGATGACGAAGTCGATGGCATTATTCTCGATATTGACAGCGGCGGCGGCGGCATCACAGCCAGTGATGTGGTTTTCAAAGCGCTGATGAATTTCAGGGAAGCGCGCCCCGGTCGTGCGGTTGTCTCCATCTTTGGCGACGTGGCTGCCTCAGGGGCTTACTACATCGCACTGGCATCTGATAAAATCATGGCGCGCCCAACGAGCATCACCGGTTCGATCGGCGTTATCATGAAAACCATTAATCTTGAAGAACTGGCCACCAAGCACGGCATCAAAGATGTCACGATTGCCTCAGGGGGCAACAAAGATTTGCTCAATCCGTTGAAGGAGCTTTCCCCGGAACAGGAAGCCATTCTTCAGGAAATCGTCGATGAAATGCATGCGCGCTTTGAGCGCTTGCTGGCGGATCGCCGCGAACTTCATTTTTCACATGCGCACAAGCTCGCCGATGGTCGCATTTTCTCGTCTCAGAAGGCCATGGACATGGGGCTCATCGACGAAATTGGTTATTGGGAAGATGCCATGGTTCTGATGCGGGACGAACTTGATGTGGCGTCGATCAAGGTGTTTCGCTATGAGGAGCCTTTTTCCTTCTCTGATATCTTCAAAGTATCGTCGGGGGCAGGTCTGCAACCGGAAAGCGCCCTGCGGCGCCTGCTGAGGCCGCAACTGCTCTATTTTTGGCAGTTCTGACAACGCTTGTACCGTTTGGGGGCATGACCATGTCGCGTTTCGTGTTTTCGATGGCGTTTTCACAGAGTCGCTCACTGGGCCTACTTGCCTGCCTCGCCGTTCTCTTGCTCAATGCCGGCTGTGCAACCAATCCGGTCACGGGTAAAAGCGAATTACGCTTCGTTTCCGAAGACCGTGAGGTCGCGATTGGTCAGGCGCACTATATTCACCAGCAACAGGCTCAGGGCGGTCCCTATCTGACGCAGCCAGCAATCAACGCGTATGTTCAGTCGATTGGTGCCAAGCTTGTTGAGGTTAGCGATCGCAAGCAACTCCCTTTCGAATTTGTGGTGCTCAACAATTCGGTTCCCAATGCCTGGGCGCTTCCCGGCGGCAAGATCGCCATCAATCGCGGTTTGTTGACCGAGCTGAAAAGCGAGGCCGAATTGGCCGCTGTGATTGGTCATGAAATTGTGCACGTCGCGGCGCGCCATGGCGCAAAATCGATGGAGCGCGGCGGCATGCTGCAAGCCGGCCTGATGGGGCTTGGCCTGGCGGTGGACGATCACGACTATCGCGACTACATCCTGCTGGGTGCCAACGTTAGCACGATGCTGGTGACGATGAAATACGGACGCGGTGCGGAACTGGAGGCCGATGCGTACGGGATCAAGTATATGGTCGCCGCCGGCTATGACCCGCATGCGGCAGTGGAATTGCAGCAGACGTTTTTGCGCTTGGCCAATGGCAACAACCCGGGGTGGATCAGTGGCTTGCTGGCGTCGCACCCACCGTCGAAGGAACGCATCGTCAAAAACGCCGAATCTGCACAGACCTATCCGAGAGGTGGTTTCCGCGGTGAATCGGAATACCGCAAAATGATGGAGCCGCTCCTAGCCGCGACGCCCGCCTACGACGCGCTGGAAAAGGGCTACATTGCGCTCAATAAAAGGGATCACGATGGCGCGCTGTCGTTTGTCTCAAAAGGGCTCGCCGTTGAACCGGATGAGGCGCATCTCTATGGGTTGAAGGCCAAAGCGCTGAGCGCGAAGGGAGATGCCCGTCAGTCCGTGGCCGCTCTCGACACGGCCATAAAATTGAACAACCAGTACTTTGAGTTTTTTCTGCTCCGTGGAAAATTCAAAAAGAATCTCGGGGATCTTGCCGGCGCGAAGCAAGACCTTGAGCGCAGCACGAGCATGATGCCAACGGCCAGTGCGCACCTGCAGCTGGGCGTGATGGCACGCGCCGCTGGAAGAAGTGCCGATGCGATTGTGCATTTCCGCATGGCATCGCAATCGGAGTCGCCGGACGGCGTCCAGGCTTTTCAGTCGCTTGCGCAATTGGATATGCCTTCAAATCCGGGGCGCTATCTTGATGCGCAGATACGCGTGAACGATCGCGGCA
>JBLHHU010000300.1:0-4193 GCA_047615735.1 Kiritimatiellia bacterium
GATCAAACGCGGGAAGGCTTTGAGCTCACAGTCCTGCTTGTCGAAGGTCTCATTGCCCTCGTTGGTGAGCATTTCGGTGGCCAGCGTCAACGCCATACCGCAGGGGGTGACGAGCTTGGCATCCAGCGCAGGCGTTCGTCCTCGGCAACCAGTTGCGCTGTCGTTGCTGCGGCAATGTCGACGTCAAAAAGCGAAAGTGTGTATTGCGTCTCCGCGTTCGCTCGTTTGGAAAAGGCGGCGTACGACAGCTCTATCGTTGGGTTTTCGGCGGCAGCGACATCGGATTCGCTCAACCCGATCTCTTCCTCGATTTCACGGAGCAGGCATTCGCGATAGGTTTCTCCGCTCTCCAAATGACCGCCGATCAGCGCAAACGATTCCCACTTTCGGTTCCAACGCACAAGCCACTGCGTTTCCCCGTCGTGTTGGCGTGCAATACGCGCCAATGCTCCGCGAGACTCTCTCATGTTGCGCCCTGATTGCGAACCGAATACCCGAGGGCAACAATACTCTTCAGGACTTGCTCGGCCGTGTTGCGATCAACGAGGGGTTCCGGTTCCGGCACATCGGCATTGAACCACGAGCGACACCAACGCTCCTTGTTCAATCGTGCAAGTATCGAGAGCGACTCGCTGCCTCGGGCGGCGTCCGAATCCGCTGCTGCCAGCGAGATGGCCTGATCCAGCAGCGTTCAGCCTCACTGGCGTAGTCACGACCCTGTCGCGACAGGCACAGCGCCTTTTGCTCTAGCGCACGAAGGTTGTTGCCGTCCAACGATAAGGCGCAATCCAGACCATCAACAGCAGCAGGAAACGCCATTAAATTACGCAACGCCAGCGCCGCGGCCAGAAATTCTTCCGGTTCCGACTCCGGCGACTCTGTGGCCAGAAACAGGATATCCCCCGGCCGAGAGTGCTGCAACGCGTTTTCAACAAGGTCTTTACGCATAGGGATAATCACCAATTGAGCAATGGGCACCGAAAACCGTGCATGGTGCCAACATTTAGAGAATATGGGCTTCTACACCAATGTAAATCCCGAAACACCATGCACGCAGGCTGCGCGACCATCTACCCACAAGCCCTTGATGCCGAAAAAGATACAAAAGTCACCCCCGAAAACACCCGCTTGCGTTAGGCATCAGAACGGGCGATTTCCCCAACGCAACCGCGGCCGCGAAGGCCAGATTTGCTTGATTTACGGGGCCCCGCATGAGACAACTCTGTCCCTTTTCGAATTGAATACGAATCGCATCAGTGCGCGGGACGACCACCATGAAACATCTGTTTACAGGACTCATGCTTAGCAGTCTGCTAATGTGTTCGACAAGCCAAGGCGTGGAATACGACGCGCTCGTCAAGGCCGTCACGGCCGTCGAATCCGCCGGCAATCCACTCGCCGTTGGCTTGGCGGGTGAACGCGGCTTGATGCAGATTAAGTCCGGCACTTGGCACGATATGACGCGAAGCGCCTACGGTAAACCACTGCCCTTCGATTATGCTTTTCATAGCAAGCTCAACCAACGCATGGGGCGTCACTATCTGGAATTGATTGCAGCAACACTGCAAGATCGGAATCTGGGAAACAGCAAGACCTTCTTATCCGCTTTGATTGCATCTTACAATTTGGGTCCCACAGCGGTTGCGCGGCATAACTACCGGATTAGAAACCTACCCCACAGCACGCGCGATTATGTGGCTCGGGTCAGCAATATGTACGATTACTATCTCAGTGCGCCGTCCCCGGTGTCTGCCGCGCTTGCGCTGACAGCAACAGGTGTTGCTCCGCCCGTGCTGATGCAGGACGGCTTGATGCTGGACGAATCACCTGAGTTTCCAGAATTTATGCAATCGATCGTTGCACGGCACGGGACCTCCAACCCGTCCAGCGATCCGGCAACAGCTCCTGAAGACGTCTGGGTTCAGGACCCGCAGCGCGCAGGACTGACCTCCCTGTTGCCCCTATTTATCCTAGCGGCGACCTGGTCGCTGTACCGCGCTTACCTTCGCTCACGTCACTTGGATACGTGGCTGGATGAAGTAGCGTCTTCGCACGACGACGCCATGAACGAATTCGATTTCGGCCCTGAACGGCCGCAGTTCGCGCGCGCTTAATCAATTGACACCCGCGAAAGGCCATGCAGGCGCTTTACATGCCAAGAATGCGGCTGCCTTCGCCCAAATTAATCCCTTTGAGCTGCATTTCAACCGAAGCCGGATTGGTGGCAACGCGCAGGCCCTCTTCTTTTGAAATGGTGTTGTCTTGGATCAGCTTTACGACAGCCTGATCAAAGGATTGCATTCCATCGGAGACACCGGCCTCAACGGCTGAAGCCAGCATCTCAAGCTTGTTCTTCTCCAACAGCTTTCGAATGGTTGGCGTATTGATCATGATTTCGACGACCGGTGCGCGCCCCCCGTCGAGCGCTTTGACCAATCGTTGGCACATAATCACAAGATCGGTTCCCGCCAAAGCCATACGAATTGCGCCCTGTTCATGCGCAGGGAAAACATCAAGGATACGTGGGATGGCCTGGCTCGCGCTGGACGCATGCACCGTTGACATCACAAGGTGTCCTGTTTCCGCAGCCATGATGCCGGTTCGAATGGTGGCCTCATCGCGCATTTCGCCAACAAGAATCACATCCGGGTCCTGACGCATCAAGTCACGCAAAGCATCTTCGAAAGAGAGCGTATCCAAGCCGACTTCACGCTGGGTGATCACGCTCTTCTTGTCCTCGAAGATATATTCAATCGGATCTTCGGCTGTGATGATGCGCTTTTCGTAAAGCTTGTTAATTTCATCGATGATAGCAGCCAGCGTGGACGACTTTCCACTTCCGGTCGTGCCGGCCAACAAAATAATACCGCGTTCAAGATGCGCCATATCCGAAAGAACGAGAGGCAAACGCAACGTATCAAAGTCAGGCACATCTGTTTTCACGTGACGGAACACGAGCGCCGGCACGCCCTGCGACCGAAACACGTTCGCGCGAAACCGCCCAACACCGTCTTCGTGATGCGAAAAATCGGCACGATGCGATGTCGCGAACTGCTCGCGCTGGTGCGCGGGAACAAGATCGTCAACGATGGTGCGCAAGACTTCCGGCGTCGACGTCGGCAAATCGGTGATCACCAACGAGCCGCGTATTCGAAAAAAGGGTGGCTTTCCACCCTTGAGGTGGATGTCTGACGCCTCCGCTTCGACGGCCTTTCTAAAAACCTCATTCAGCACTGACATTGATGCAACTCCTTACCTCATTCGCGATCCAAAACACTACGCTCCCGCTTGGTTCAGGGCGATCCCAGCATTTCCGAATTTTGACTTCAAATCGTCTTTATCGACAGCCTTAAGATAGGCCTCATTCGGGTCGACTTGCCCAGCCGTGACGAGTGCCAGCAAGGTGTCGTTAAGCATGGTCATGCCCTTTGCGCGCCCAACCTGCATCGCCGATGCAATCTGGAATGTCTTGCCGTCACGAATGAGAGCCGAAATGCCGCGATCCACGATCAACACCTCATGCGCAGCAACTCGCCCGCCACTGAGGCGCTTCAAAAGGGTCTGCGAAACAACACCCTTCAGACTGCTGGCCAGCATGGTTCTGATCTGGTTCTGCCGATCGGCGGGAAAGGCGTCGATAATGCGGTCAACCGTGCTCGGGGCCGTGCTGGTGTGAAGCGTCCCAAAAACAAGATGCCCGGTTTCTGCGGTTTCAATGGCGATTTCAATGGTCTCCAAATCGCGCATTTCACCGACCATGACAATGTCGGGATCCTGCCGCAGCGCAGCGCGCAGTGCGCTCGCAAAACTCTTGGTATGACGCCGTATTTCACGCTGCGTGATATGGCACTTTTTCTCCTGGTGCACGAACTCAACAGGATCCTCAATCGTAATGATGTGATCAGGGCGGGTCATATTAATCAGATCGATCATCCCCGCAAGCGTCGTACTTTTACCGCTGCCGGTCGGCCCTGTCACAACGACCAGACCTTTGGACAAATAACAAAAATCCGTGATCCCCTTACCCAAACCCAGTTGTTCCGCAGAGATGACCATCGCCGGAATAACACGCAAGACGGCGCCACACCCCTTTAAGTCCTGGAACAGGTTCACGCGCATACGCACAAAACCTGGCATATCGTATGCGAAGTCCGTATCGAAGTGGGTTTTGAAATCGGCCTGACAATCCTCCG
>JBLHHU010000301.1:0-4189 GCA_047615735.1 Kiritimatiellia bacterium
CGGCATCGCTTTGCGCAGTCATGGCCTTCCACTCGGTCATCGACGCTGCGAGATGCGTGCGGGCATCTCCGCCAATGCTGTAGCAGAACAGTCCGACCGGACCGCGATAGTCGATTTCGTCCAGGATCGTGATGATCGGGCTCAGGTCAAAGTCGCCCTGATCAAGCGGCAGGACCGTTGCTTTGTTGTTGGAGCTGCCGTTGATGTTGACGACCTTCAGCCATGGGGCGGCCTGCGTTAGCGCCGTCTTCAGGTCACGCGCACGATCGACCATCATCCAGTGAAACAGATTAAAGATGACGCCAACCTGCTGCGGACGGTTGACCTTCGCAGTCACGCGGGCAGCCTCCTCCACGGTCTGCGTGTAATCGCCCGTGTGCGGATAGATGGCAATTTCGACGCCATGCGGTTTCGCGATGTCGGCCATCTGAGTGAGCACGTCAACCGCTTTGGCATCATGATCCGCTTTTCGGTTTCCGGACAACACGACACCGAGCACCGTCTTGTGCTTGGCGAGCGCGGGCATGATCTCTTTGACCTTAGCCATATCAATCGGTTGCGCAGCATCCAGACGAATCACACCGGTTGCCAATATTAAGCGCAGCCCTTCTTTCTCCAGCGACGCGACCCGCTGCGCGACGGTAACACCCTTGGGATGGCCGAAGCCGGGGAAGCCGAGCTCCTGAGCGAGTTCGCCGCCGCCGGCATAGCCCAGCTCACGAAAGAGTGCCGCTTGTTCATCCAGCGAACGCTTGTTCGCGTCGCTGATGGACGGCACGTAGGGGAAGAAATCCCGCGTCGCCCCGCTTCTGGCAGAACTGGCCGATGGCTTGACCGATTCGACCTCAGTCGAATGCGCGGATTCAGATGACGTCGACTTAAGCAGACTCGCTGCATCGGCCTTCAGTTTCTGATTGCTTGTGTTCGCGATGATCTTCTCGAGTGCGGGCGTAACGGTCTCTGCCTGTGATTTCCCCAGTGCCGCGGCAATCGTGTAGGCCGCCAGCATCGCTTCTTCTTTTACATCCGCGTCGTCGAAGTAAAGTAACGTCGTTTTCAGCGCATCAAGATCATGGTGACGGCTCAACCCATTCAGCAACCCGCTCTTCTCGGGCCGAGTGACGGCAACATCAAGACCTTTACGATAGTGCTGCAGCATGTCCTTTGCGGCATCACTTTCGATCGGGTCGGCATCAAGCGTGGCCGTGCGCCCGCCCTTTTCATCGAACGGCCAGTATTGGACTGGGGCGGGTAATTGCTTGGGAAGCGATGCTCTGGCCTTGGAGCGGTCAGCCAATATCTCAATTTGGTCCGCATCGAGGGCGAGGGCAAAAATGGCGACATCATCGATCAAGCCGTCGAAGGCCTGGCCATGCGCTTTAAGGAACGGCGCCCCGATGCCGAAATGTCCATTCGCCGCTCCGAATTCGAAGTTCGCCGTCGCCGTCGCCTGCGCCACACCGTCCGCATACGCTTGCACGGCGTTGCCTCTCCACACCAAGGCGAGATGCGTCCAAACATCCGCGACCAGCGTGCCCGCAGGCGCAATTTGAGGCCAGGCTGTAGAGGCCCAGACCTCTAGATGACCATCGCCCGCCACCCGCAACGCGCCTTGCTGCGTTGCCGCGCCGCTGAGCTGACCGAAAAGGCGATTGTCGCCGCTCAGCGCAGTTGGACGAACCCACATCGAGACGGTCACCGCTCCGCCGTCACGGTTTGCGGTCAGGTTAATATTGCCGCCGTCGACATAATTGCCGTGATCGGTCATCTGGCTCTTGGTGACCAAAGCTGAACGTTTGTCACCCAAGCGCTGCAACTGTTTCGTATAGGCGCGCAGCGCCAGAATGCCATCAGCCGACTTAGGGCTCTTCGCCGCGGTACGCAGCAAAACATCCAGCACGGCCTCCGCATCCGGCCATTCCTGCATGGCCCGTATCGCAGCGCGCCGAATATCCTTATCGTCGGACGCAAGTGCCTCACCAAGAATTTTCATCTCAGCATCCCGCGTAGCGGCAACGCTTACGCTGGGCAACAAGCCAATGAGTTCCACACGCCCCGGGCCCGCGCCCTTCGTCAAGCGGCTCACCACGTGTGTTGACCACGCTGTCGATGCCCCACTGATATCAACCAATGCTGAAAGCACAGCCAAGGCTTTGAAACGCACTTTCCGATCCGGTTCGTCGGCCAGAAAATCAACGATCGGACCGAAGCTAGAGCGATCACTTACCCGTGTCAGCGTTTCCAATACGGCAGCACGGACATCGGGATCGGTATCGCTCAATGTTTCTAAAAGGACCGGTATACACTCGGCCTTCGGGCAGTTGCCGAGCAGACGGATGAGCGCTAGGCGCGCGGGACCCGAGCTGGCCGGCAGCGCTTTCTTCAATGGCCCCGCCATCTTCGTCTTGCCTGGGTTCTTTTCTATGGATCGCACAGCAACGTCCGGGTTGTGCCCAAAAACCACCGCAGCGATCAACGCATCGGTAGCACGCGCATGATCAAAATGGCCCAAGGCGGTCAATGCGGCTTCGCGTACGAGATCATTCGGGTCATCCACAGCGGTCAGGACCGTATCCAAGTTGGCCGGATCCGCATACGTGCCCAACACACCCAACAAACCTGCTTTGAGCGTTGGTTCTGCGGCACTGATGCCGCCATAAACCGATGCGATATCCGCATTTTCACCAAACATGGGAGAGAACACACTATTGAGAACAGCCAGGTCTTGTTTGTTTTTGCCCTCCAAATTTTTCTGAATGAAGATAAGCTGCTCGGCCCCATCCACGCGCGCCAAGCCCATCAGCGCGTTTCGTTTCTGGAATCCACCCAGCGTAACAAGCTCGCGATATATGGATACCGCGTCACTCTTTTTTCCGATCTCGGCCAAGCGGTCGGCGTGCGTCAGATAGGCATTGATCGCATCCATTCTTGCGGGCGTCGCCCCCTGCTGTATACCGGCCTGAAACAGCGCCTTGCGGGGTGTGTCACTCGTCAAGGCAACCGCGCGTAGCGCCAGGTTTCGAACCTGTGTGTTCGTGCTTGCCGCAAGTGTGATAAACGCTGGTAGACATGTGGAACCCCCACGCTCGGTAAGGGCATGAATAAAGATCGCCTGACGTTCAGGATCCGAAGCGCCAGCCAGCGCGTTGCGAAGCACAACCGCGGCATTCTCAGACGGGTTCTGCTGTAGCCCCAGAACAGCCCGGGTACGCAATACCGGGTCCTTGTGGGCCAACAGGGCTGAAAGTGCATCAACGCTCTCGGCCCCACCATAGCGTACAATCAGCGTCAGCAATTCTGCTCTGAACGTATTGGGCAGGGTCTGGCTCTCTACGTGACTTAGGATCGCGGTGCACAACTGCGCCCGTGTGTCATCCGCTCCGGCATGCACGGCGTCTTGAAAAACGCTCACCAACGCATTTAGATTCTTCGCGCCAACCAGCGCATCGACCTCTTGTTTGACGGTCGAGTCCGCACCGAGCCCCGTGCTGCAAGTCAGCAGAATCATGGCGGTGAACATAGCGCTCTTTTTAAATAGCACCCCGCCACAACAGCCCCGGCGGAGGCCCGCCGGACTCCAAAGATCTCTGGAGCCCGGCGGGCTCCGCCGGCTTTTCGCAGTTCGTACTCTCAAGTCTGAAAAATTTAAGGGAGCCTGCGAGCTCAAGATGCCGCTTTTTTTCATACAAGATTTCATACTTCGATATTCCTTAAATATGCCACGGACCACGGTAGGGTTTGTCCATCAAGCGGTTGGCCGCCACGTCGTCAAGAAAGGCTTCATTCTTCGCATCCCATTTCAATGGGCGCCCGAGTCTTTGTGCAATTTCGCTGCTGTGGCAAAGGAACTCACTCTGGTATGCGGCATCCTCATTGCTTATGGGCCGCTCACGTGTGCGGATACAGTTGTGCCATTCCTTGTAATGGCCGGCATTGTGGGGCATCTGAAACGATGCAAGCCCTTGTGCCAATTCGGGGGGGTCGCTCCAGATGAATTTACTCGCCATGGATGCAAAGAATATTTTCCCTTCAGTGCCAATGATTGCAAACGGACCGCAGTAGGGCGCCTTCATGCGTTTCAGATCATCCGGGATTGGGAGCCCTTCAAATCCAACCTGTAAATATGTGCCATCGGCGTAGGTCCAGGTTGTAGTGCTGGTGTAGTCCTTGCCGTCTGGGGGATGGATGG
>JBLHHU010000302.1:0-4178 GCA_047615735.1 Kiritimatiellia bacterium
TTCGTTGCGCGAAGCGACGTTGCGGAGGACGTGCGAGTTTCTGAGCAAATTGTCGACGCGAATGGCAGCGCATGGAGCGACGTGTCGGCATGGTATTGGGGCGCTGTGTGGAAAAAGACAAAAGGCCCGTGGTGGGCATTCACCGTTATTGAACGCTTTGAAGAAGGAGATCGGATATGAGTGTAAAGAGAGTATTGGCGATTGGCGCCATATACGGACTGGCTTGCGGTGGGTGGATCTTGCTCGGAACAGCAACGCACGTTCGGTCGTCGACCTATTTTGAACGTCTGAGTGCACGCGTGGAAGGTTTGTGGGGGATGCCTGTGGAGCAACCGGCGCCGCGATTCAGTCTGGCTGTGGCCGGGAGCGCGCAACGTGAGGATCTGATTCCAACGGCCAACACGGTCGCCGTCACGTTGGACGCGGACTACCGAAAGAAGGGCTTGATCTGGTACCCGACCTACAACGTTGCATTCGACGGGGCCTATACGCTCACAAACCCCAGCGCCGCGCCGATGGATGTGCTCGTTGAGTTTCGCTTTCCGGAGAACGCGGAAACGTTCGACAATTTCTCTGTGTCTTTGGATGGTCAAGTGCTCTCTATGCCTGTGGATGTAAAGACAGGCGTAAACACAACGGTGCAACTTGCGGCGGGGGCCGCACGTGATTTTGCAGTGACCTATGCCTGTCGCGGCATGACGGAGTGGGTGTATCGACCCGGACCGCACACCGGGCGTGTCCGCAATCTGGGTGTGACGGTGAAGAGTAACTTTGAAAAAGTTGATTTCCGCGAAGGGAGTCTGGCGCCCTCGGCGATCACCGCGCAGAAAGACGGGGCAACACTGCAGTGGAATGCGTCCGACCTCATCACGCAGGATGTTATTTCAGTGGTCGTTCCCGAACGTTTGAACCCGGGGCCGTTGACGTCGCGCATTACCTATTTCGCGCCCGTGTGTTTGATCTTCTTTTTCGTGCTGATCGGGACCACGACCCTTATGCGAAAAATCGAGGTGCACCCGATGCATTACCTGTTTGTCGCTGCCGGCTTCTTTTCGTTTCATTTGCTGCTCGTCTATATGGTTGGCCTACTCAACGTGCACGTGAGTTTCGTCATTTCCGCTATTGTGTCAGTCGGGCTCGTGACGACCTATTTGTCTGCCGCTCTGGGCCCCCGTTTCCCTTCGACGTTGGCGGCCGCCGGACAAGGGCTGTTTCTCGTTATGTTTTCATACAGCTTCTTCATCAAAGGAAGTACGGGACTGACCGTCGCGATTGGGTCGGTCGTGACATTGGGAGTGCTCATGCGCGTGACCGCAGGCGTTAACTGGGGCGAGGTGTTTGCACGGCCCCGTCGACCCGCGTCGATTACGCCGCCACCCATCGTCGCGGCACGGGTGGACGCGTAGGGCAATAGTTTAGGGGTGGCATCAGGGCGTGCTTTTTTCGCCGAAGGCGAAGAGCGTGCCCTGGTGGTTTCCGACGTAGATGACGCTGTTGGCAAAGGCTGGGGACGCGGTGATGCCTTCGCCCACCTCGTATGACCATGCCTTCTTTCCATCCGCGACGTTCAATAAATACAGGAAACCATCTTCAGAGCCTAGCAGGACATGCTTGCCGATCAGAATCGGCGAACTATCCACGCGTCCGTTGGTTCGGAAGGTCCAGCGGAGTTCGCCGCTCTTGCGATCGAGCGCAATAACGGATTTGTCGCGACCGCCCACGATCGCTAGGGTTGGCGTCAGAACAGGTGTTGCGAAGAAGGGCTGGTCGCTCTTGTTGTAGGACCAGAGTTGCTTTCCGGCGACGATATCTGCGCACACGACACCGTTGTCATAATGGCCCACATAGGCTTGCCCGTCGCTGATGACAGGCGAGCCAGCAATATAGTTCCCGATGACCACGGAGTGGCGTGCGGTACCTGTGTTCATGTCAACAACATGCAGCATGCCATCACAACCCCCAACGACGGCAACGCCCTCTGAAATAGCCGGTGCTCCATTGATGAAGTTGTCCGTTGCGTAGCGCCAGACGTTGCTGCCTGTCATCGAATCGACGCAATGCAGCGAATAGTCGTAAGAGCCGAACAGGATGTGCGTGCTGTTGGATGCGTCAGGTTTATTCCAATTGATTGCACCTAGAATCTGATCGCCCGCAGCGTACGTCCATACGTTTGAGCCGTCCGCAAGCTTATGTTTGTAGAGGGTGCCTTCCGAGTCCCCGACGTAAACATGCGAATCCAAAATCAACGGAGACGACTCGATCGTGCCCTCGGTTTTGAAGTGCCAACGTTTGGATCCTTTTTTCGCGTCCAGCGCGTAAACGTTTCCGCTTTCGGCGGCCACCACGAGGGTGTTTCCAACGACGGCAACCGAGGACAGAATGGCGTCGCCCGCTTCAAAGGTCCATAGCAGGGCTGGGGCTGCGGGCAGGGTGTCTTCCGAGATGCCTTTGAGGTCGGGCGTGCCGCGAAACATGGGCCAGTCCGCGGCCAGGCTTGCGCCGGTGGCCAAGGTCAATAGGGCGACAATTGCAGATGTGAGGTGACGTTGCATGGTCGGGGTTCCTTTCGTCAGAGCGCCGCTCGGTAAAGCGCTTGATAATCTGCGGCCGTCAACGCTAGCGGGTTGAATGTGCCCGTCCATTGCTCTGTTGCTTCGTTGCTTAACATCTCGATGTCTGATTCACGAACGCCAAATTCGGCTAAGGGAACGATCAGGTCTGCTGCGCGGCCGAGTGTGTCAAGTTGGTCGAGTAGCGTATCGACCGCGTCCTGCGCCGTTGCGTCCGCGGAAACGAGCCCTGCGTGCTGCATCAGGCTGCGGTAAGCGTTGCAGCTAGCTTCCTGTCGCGCATTTAGGCGCACGACATGGGACAGTGTATTGCAAACGGCTTGGCCGTGGATCACGTTGAAGTGCGCCGTGAGCGGATTGGCGGCCGCGTGCGCCGCGCCAAGCATGCTGTGTTCGATCGCGGTTCCGGCCAGCGCGGCCCCAAGTTGCATGGCGGCCCGCGCGTCGATGTTGTCCGGTGAATCGAGTACCATGGGCATATGCGTGATCAGTAGACGAAATGCTTCATGTGAATAGCGCAGCGAGGCGGGGGTCGCCGCACTTGTGACGGCCGTTTCGACGGCGTGGACGATGGCGTCGATGCCGGTGCAGGCCGTCACAAAGTCGGGTTGCGTCAAGGTCAGTCGCGGATCCAGGATGGCGCAGCGCGCGGCGGCTTTTGGATCACCGCAGGCCATTTTCTGGTGCGTGTCGGCATCCGAGATCAGGGCAAAGCGTTGGCATTCGCTGCCTGTCCCTGCTGTGGTGGGAATCGCGATGAAGGGCAGCATGGCCTGTGACGCTTTGTCGACGCCCCAATAGTCTTGCATCCTTCCGCCATTGGTCAGGATGAAGTTGCACCCTTTGGCCGCGTCCATACTGCTGCCACCACCGAGACCGATCAAAAAGTCAGCTTTACCGTCGCGAGCCGCCGTGACGCAGTGCTCCACATCAATGGTGCTTGGGTTTTCTTGAACGCCGTCGTAGACGATGCTCTCGATACCAGCGGCACGAAGATATGATTCGGTGCGTGCGACGTGACCGGCTTTGCGTACGCCTTGGTCGGTAACGATTAAGGCGCGTGTTCCGCCTGTGTTGGTCGCGATTTGGCCAACGCTAGCGAGTGCGTCTGCACCAAAGTGGATCGGAATCGGCAATGCCGTGAGGTCAATATCAGTCAAGGCCATTACCGTGATTCCTGAATGGCGCGTCGACGATAGAGAAACTCGAAAAGGTTGCCTTCGTGCGGTTGGTCCCATTCGACCGACGACGTCGGCAGGGCGCCCAAGTTGAGGCGAGCAATGTCCGCGCATGCCATGGCTTTGCGTCTAAGGCCCGCGTCGTCGGTCAAAATCGTCGCCGCCAGCGTTGGGCCAATCCAATCGAAGCTCTGTTCCGGCGCGAGCTCAACGAGGGATGCAAAGGGGAACATATACTCCGTGCGCGCCAGAGGGTGATCGAGCTGTTCGCAGCGAATGAGGGTAGGGTGAAGGTAGGTCAAGCCCTCTAGCGTTTCGAGACGCTGCGCGTCTCGAAAGCGCGCCGTGACATCGATCGCGCCGGGGGTAAGCAATGCGTCGTCGATGGCGGCGTTAATCGATTCGCCCATGGGGGCTGAGATGAAACCGG
>JBLHHU010000303.1:0-4175 GCA_047615735.1 Kiritimatiellia bacterium
CCCTGCGTCGGTCTGGACGGTGCATTTGGCTTGCATCCGCGGGCGGAGGTGCTGAGACTTCAGGATTGTGTTCAATTCGAAATCCAAGGAGCCTTACATGATACGTGTCTTTCCGTTGCCCCTGTTGCTTTGCACCCTGTTTTTGACATTTGCCGCTCAAGCCGATCCCAAGGTTGCCCGTATTTTCGGCGACAACATGGTGCTTCAGCGCGATCAGCCTGTTCCTGTCTGGGGTTGGGCCGAGCCTGGGGAGGCGATCACGGTCACCGCGAATGCCATGAGTACATCGACCGTGACCGACGCATCGGGCAAATGGCGCGTTGACGTCGGGCCGTTTTCTGTCGGTGAGCCTTTTGGCATGAGCATTGTGGGCAAACAGACGGTTGAATTCAGTGGGATTCTGGCTGGCGAAGTGTGGATCTGTTCCGGGCAATCCAACATGGAGTGGCCGGTGAGCCGTGCAGCAAAGCCGCAGGAGGAGCGAACCAGCGCTGACTACCCTCTGATTCGTCACGTCAAGATCCAGAATACAACAAGCCTGGCACCGCTTGATGACATACCCAATACCGGGTGGCAGGTCTGTTCCGAAAGTAGCGTGGGCAGCTTCACCGCCGTTGGTTACTTTTTCGGGCGGCATCTGCACAAGGAACTCAACGTGCCGATCGGGTTGATCAATACCTCGTGGGGCGGAACGATTGTGGAAACCTGGATCAGTTCGGAAACCTTGGTTGGGCATGTGGATTTCAGCGAGCGCGTCAACGCGATGGCGGAATGCAGCACAAACGCCGCTGCAATGAAGGCGCTCTACGACACCCAGATGGCCGCTTGGCAGATTGAATTCAATAAAGCGCTCGAGGACGAGAATGAGCAGTGGCAGGTCGCCGAGCTTGATGATCAGGCTTGGGCACAGATGCATGTTCCTGGAAACTGGGAAAAATTGGGGCTTCCCGATCTCGATGGAAAAGTCTGGTTTCGAAAAAAGGTGACCATTCCGCAGGCTTGGGACGGGCTGGAGGTTGGAGTTTCTCTGGCGAAAATCGACGACATTGATACGACTTGGGTGAACGGCGTACGTGTGGGTGGTCTGAGTAATTGGAACACGCCTCGGAACTATGTTGTTCCTGCTTCGTTGGTGAAAGCAGGCCCAATGACGATTGCAGTTCGTGTCTACGATACCGGTGGCGGTGGTGGCTTTCATGGAAATGACAATGAGGTGAAGCTCACCTGTTCCGGACAAGAGCCGATTTCACTGGCAGGTGACTGGCGCTACAAAGTCAGCTCAACAGTGACCGTGTTGCCGCCAAAGCCTGCGTCACCACCAGGATCCGGTGGACCCAATCATCCAACCGTGCTCTTCAATGCAATGGTCAATCCAATCGTGCCTTATGGTGTTCGTGGCGCGATCTGGTATCAAGGCGAATCGAATGCAAGTCGCGGCTATCAGTATCGCAGCCTTTTTCCCCTGTTGATCGAAGATTGGCGTAAACAATGGGACGCGAATCTGTCTTTCTATTTTGTTCAGCTTGCCAATTTCATGCAGCCGAACGAGGAGCCAATGTCGAGCGCCTGGGCGGAATTGCGCGAGTCGCAATCCATGACATTGTCGCTGCCGAAAACGGGTCAAGCCGTCATTATTGACCTTGGTGAGGCAAGTGACATCCATCCTAGAAACAAACAGGATGTGGGGTATCGTCTGGCGCTGCACGCCCTTGCAAAAGATTACGGCCAAGATGCGCTGGTGCATTCGGGGCCGATCTACACGTCGATGAAAACGGAAGATGGTAAAATCCGTCTGACCTTCGAGCACGTTGGGGGCGGACTCATCATAAACGATGGTGAAGCACTGACGCGCTTTGCGATCGCCGGTTCTGATCAAAAGTTCGTATGGGCCGATGCTGTTGTCGATGGTAACGAGGTGGTTGTTTCTTGTGAAGAAGTTCCCGAACCAGTTGCCGTTCGTTATGCGTGGGCCAACAACCCCGAGGGATGCAATTTCTATAATAAGGAAGGCCTTCCGGCCTCACCTTTCCGCACCGATGACTGGCCCGGGGTTACCGTTAATAACCACTGAGGTCTGACCGCAGCAGGGCTGTTGGCGTAATTGAGTCGGGAGGCCATGCACATGACACGATTATCTGATATAGCCCGCAATGGTGTGGTCGGGTCGTTCTTGATGGTCGCGATCGCGTGGCTGCCAGCGCTGGCTTTAGGGGACGCGTACTACAAAGAACCGAAGGTCTATGAACTTCGGCCGGCGCCCGACCGTGAGATGCATTTTGGTCACATCGGTGTCACCGGCATCAAGGCCCGGATCTATGCCGGTGTGCACGTTAAGGTCGAGGAGGTAGAGCCCGGTACACCTGCCGCCGGCAAGTTCAAGCCCGGCCAGACCCTTCTGTGCGTCAATGGCGTGACACTTAAGGGCTTAAACCCTTTTGTCGTTCTCGGGAAGGCCTTGACTAAGGCCGAGGCGACGGATGGGAAACTCGTCTTTGATGTTGCGGACGAAAATGGAGCGGCGTTGGACCCTGTTGCGCTTACGATTCCTGTGTTGGGCGCTTACAGTGCCACCTGGCCGTTGGATTGCGATAAGTCGAAGGCCGTTATCAAGCGCACGGCCGAGTTTTATGCGACGAACAAGGGGTTTAAGGAAGCGTTCTTTGATAAGCGCGAGATGAGCGCTGCGCTGGCCTGCCTATTTCTTTTGTCCACGGGCGACGACGCATACCTGCCCACCGTCAAAGCCTACTTTGCAGCGTTTCCGAAGAATGTTCATAAGATCGGCAACCACACGTGGCATAACGGGTACAACGGAATTGCCTGCGCCGAATACTATTTGCGCACGGGTGATGCGACGGTGCTTCCCATTTTGCAGTACTATTGTGACGATGCCCGCGCGCGCCAGAAGTTTGGTCGTGGTTGGACGCACTGGGGCAATGGTGTTGATCCGGGTTATGTGGCTGGTGGCCTGATGAACCCTGCTGGCGCGCAGGTTGTGACCACACTCCTGCTGGCAAAAGAATGCGGCTTAACGGTCGACGAGCCGACCTTGTTGGGCGCCCTACATTTCTGGTATCGCTTCGCGGGGCACGGCACGGTTCCTTATGGCGACCATCGTCCCGAAGGCGCGCTGGGCTCCAATGGCAAAGACGGTATGAGTGCGGCGATCATGCAGGTTGCCTCTGGTGCGCGCAGCGATACATCGATTTACAAGGAGGCGCGGAATCATCTGAGCATGTCCATGCTTGTCGGTTACCCCGGGCTTGTTCAGGGGCATGGCGATGAAGGTCGCGGGGATGCGATCTGGCGCGGTGTGGCGTCTGCCTATGCCCTCGCGTTCGACCCAGCCGCCTATCACGAAGCGATGCAGCGCTTGTCGTGGTGGTATGATTTGAGTCGCCGCGCCTCGGGTGGTTTTGGTGTTGCCAGTTGTCAGCGCTTCGATGATGAAGGATCCGGAGCGGGTGTTGCGATGGCGTTGACGGCGCCGTTGAAAACGTTACGCATCACGGGTGCCGCACCGTCGAAATTTGCCAAACCCTTCACGCTTCCGGAGCACCTCTGGGGTCGCGCTGCCGATCGTCAGTTTTTGTCCATTAAACATCATCCGGCCTATCGCCGTTTTGGCGAGCCTGAGCCGATTCACGCGTCTTATTTCGCCTTCGGCAGTGCCTATATGAAGCCCTCGATTGATGTCAACATGGTGCCACGCAAGCGCATGCTGCAGAATGTGTATCACGAGCGCTACATGATACGCACGCAAGCGGCCAGAGCATTGCGGGCTGCCGGCGCGCTCGGCGCGTTGGAGAAACTGATGCGTGATGACGATCCGCGTGTTCGACGCGCTGCGCTGGATGGCATTGTGGACTATAATTATTGGTTCGGCATGGGGCGGCAGGCGCTGAAAACCGAAGCCCTGACGCCGGGAATGATCGAGGCGATCACGTCGATGTTGGCCAATGACGCTGAAGCATTGTGGGTGATTGACGGGGCTCTGATGGCGCTGAGTCTTGCGCCGGCGGACGAGATTCAGACCGCTTTGCCGTTAATCATGCCTTGGACGACACACGCCGAATGGTGGTTGCGCGAATCGGCCTTCAAGGCCTTGCTTGGGCTACAAGCCAACGAGGCGCTTCTGTTGCCCGTGCTGCCGACCTTGATGCAAATGCTGGCCG
>JBLHHU010000304.1:0-4140 GCA_047615735.1 Kiritimatiellia bacterium
CATCCAGAAAAAAGGTTACTTCGCGCATACGGCGCGCTGGGCCTTGTGTCCATCCCGCAGGGACAGACCAATGCAATGATGACGGATCGGCTGGCGACGCCCCAGAACCGGCAAATGGTGCTTTTAGCGTGCCGGCCCCTTCGGCCGGAGCCGCCGTATAGCCGAATCGCTCCCTACTGGAGCGAGCCGTAGGTTCGCCAGCGGTATTGGCCTCCTGGCGTGCCGGCTCCAAGGTCACCGGTTCCGAGCGGTCTCCACAGCCAAGCACCGCAAACAGGCCGATTCCGAGTATGATTCTTGTTAAACGCATCGTTTTCCTTAAAAAATAAGACGACGAACATACCGTTTGGGCGCCGTCATGACGAGAACGAAAGCACAATGCACAATCGAAAGCGAGCATCCCAACCGCAACATATTGGCACACATCACCAAAATGTCGTCTCGCCACATCCCGATAGGGGCAAAAAGAAGTGCGCATATCGACACCGTGTGAGTTCCGGCCGACATGCGCATTAGCTCAAAAGCCCAGAAGCGATACTAGAGGTTGTACGTAACGCCTGCGTTAATCGTGAGGTCACTCTCGTCCTGGCCGGCGGCCGGGGTGTTGTCATATTTTTCCAGCGCGAACACGGTCAGGCTCAATGTCGCATTGATCGCAGCATCAACACCCACTTTAGCGTTGATCAGATAGTCGTTGCTGAAATCATCCACAGACGGCAGGAATTCAACGCTCTGGTAGAACGTTGCGCCTTCACTCAGGGCGTGCTCGGATTTTTCAGTAAATCGAAGCGCGATGTAGTTGTCCGATATTCCGCCAACATCTTCCGTGATAAAGACGACGCCAGCCTCGAGCGAAAGCGAACCGACAACAGTACCGAGACCGGGACCGACCGTGATGCGATAATCAATCAGATTGATGTCGTCATAAAGAATCGATCCTTTGATAAATCCATAAACTGGATCTGCGAACGTACGATTGTACTGCGCGTTAGCAGCCAGGTTTTCGGTTGTTGTGACGTCCTCCTCCGAAACGCTCCCATCAGCAGCAACTGTTTTGATGGTCGATTCGCCATAAGAAAACAGCAGGTCCGCGAGAAAGGCGTTGTCGCCATTCGTCTTTCGCGTGCCAGCACCTAGAGACGCATTCATCGTATCCGAGTTGCCATCCGTGAGCGTCAGCCCACCAAAAAATTTTGTGAAATCAGGGTTCTCATCTTCAGCCACGACAAGCGAGCCAGTCAACATGATGGCGGTTGCCGAAAGTAAGGCTATGGCATTCTTATGTTTGGTCATCTTCGTCCTTTTTTTGTGGTTAGCCACCCCGCGGTGCGGGACGGCAGAACAAAAAAACTTATTACTTATTGAGCGAATCACGAATTTCGGTGAGTAAAACAACTTCAGCCGACGGCTTGGCTGATTCTGACGGTGCTTCCTCTTCCTTCTTCTTGGCATTGCTTATACCCTTGATCACAAGGAAAATGATCCATGCCACAATCAAAAAATCGATTACGTGGTTAATGAAGAGACCATAACTGATCGATACTTCGGAAACAGCGGCGACGCCGGCCGATTCCTCCACGGCCTTCTGCAGAACGTACTTCATACCGGAAAAGTCGACACCCCCGGTAAGTTGACCGACGACCGGCATGACAACGTCGTTCACCAACGAGGACACGATCTTTCCAAACGCAGCGCCGATGATAATACCGACGGCCATATCCATCACGTTGCCTTTGAGCGCAAAGGCTTTGAATTCGTTTATCATTCCCATCGTCAGGCTCCCTATATCCTGTCTCCAACAATTCCAGACCTTGCGCCCGATGACGCAACTTCAGAAAATCTATCAACAAATTCATTGTTGTCAAACCCCGCTTTCAGGCCTGCTGCGTGGCGAATTTAGACACTCACGAGGCGCCGCGTTGGGCGCCAAGGCACTGCACCTTGAAACAGCCGAACTTCTGTGTGATATCGCAGCTGGTGAAACCAGCGTAGCACCCGAAACGCTTGCGCATCACTTCGACGCGGCCGAACTCTGGGAGCGCGCCTTTCATGCGCACATTTGCACCGGCAACGCCGCGGCCGACTTGTTTGCCAACACGCGTGCGGGTGACGATTACAGCGCGGCCCTACAGGCCGCCGAAAAAGTCACCGCCTCAACGGGCGATGTCAAGCGGCTGAAAGCCGGAGCACACGAGCGTCTAGCCACGCTGCACCTACGCTTAGGAAACTATAGTGACGCCCTGTAGCCATGCCGACGCGCTGTGCGAAACCGCCCCCTCGTCACGCGAAATCGCCGAAGGTTTCCTCGTGCGCACTCTGGCGGCGACGTCACGGTCAGGCGCTATCCTCGTCGACAACGGCCCACGACAACGGCAGCACCCAGAACGCCCAGACAAGCGCCCCTGCCCCCCACATCAGCGCGGCATAGGCGTAGTGACGCATTGCGTTTTGGGGCACGAACGCAACCGAAAACCGAGTCGCCAAGCCAATGATCATCAAAACCATGGCAACCGTAAACGGTATGCTCGCGCGACTCAGTAGTGCGGGCCGACGGGCATGACTCAGAATCACACGCGTGGAAATACAGAAGATGCTAAAGGCGAATCCGCCGATTAAGGTCAGGTGTCGAAAGGCCAGCCGATAGGACTCCGAAAAGGCGGACTCTCCGAACAGGCCAATAACCATCAGCCACAGGCCAAGCCAGAGCCATACCGCACTGAGTTTCCCGCTTCGCGGCCAGCGATGTATTTGAATATGCGACAGACAGAACCAGGCAACGATGGTGACACGCAACGTGCCGGCTGCCTTGATGATCAAATAGGACTTAAGCAGATCGCGCGAACTGTTCTCGTAATTGGACGCGACCAATGCTTCAAAGATATAGGATCCGAGCACGGCAGCGCCCAGACATGAAAAAACAACCCAGTCCCGAGGCTTTGGCTTGGTGGACTCGACCGAGTTACCCGGCCCCGGTGGCGCACTGACATGAAGAATCGAGCGCATCATAAACCCGCCAACACCCATCAACAGCAACAACATCATGCTCTGCATCAGCAGGCCCTTGCCCAACAGGTAGAATTTCGTCGCACCAAGCGTGGGCCCCCAATACACCATACTCATGCAGAAGCCGCCAACGACCGCCGACAGCAAACCGAACGGAATGCAGGCCATGCTGGCAGGAACGATGTTCTTGCGCCGAAAAAAGCGGGCGCTGATTCCCACGGTAAACAAGAAACTTGCGAGAAAAAATATGACATGCGCCCAACTCGGCTTCAAAACTAAGGCGACCATACAGAGGAGCGACAAGACAGCCTGAATCAGGGTTTCCCAGTTCTTCAGCAGGGGTGTCCCCGTAAAGCGAGGCACGGCCGTCCCAAGAAATCCAACGACGAAGCACCAGAGAAACCCGTAAATCTGAACGAACACGTGTACGTAGGTTGGGACGCTAACCAGAAAAGGCGTGAACGCTTTGGGCAACCAGTACAGAACACCCACCAGGCCCCAGAAGAGACCGAGTGGAAAGAAAATTCGATAGGGTTCTTCGAGACACTCCCCAAAGCGCGCACGGCGAAGTTTCGCTGGCGCCGCAGGATGCTCTTTTTGTTCGGACATGCTATACCCCTGATAAAGTTTTTCTGCCCACAGAAAACGGAATGCATTATCCGCGCGTATGGTGATCGCGCAACCCTTTTCGGATATCGAGGGCACGTCGATTACGCGCAGCATTGCGCTCAGCCCAGTAATCCTGTAAATCATAGAGTGTCCCAACGGTGGGATCTCAGGTAAAGGACCTCTGTATGATTCTTGGTTATTGTTTTGATTTGGATGGAACGCTACTCGACACCGAAACCCTGTGGGTTAAGGCGATCGAAGAATTTTTGCACGCCGCGGGACACGCCATCTCTAGCGACGCGGCTCAAGCCTTGGTCTACGGTCATTCCTGGCACGACATTCATCAGGAAATCTCGAGCACCTACACGGACTTACAAATGCCCGTCACCGACATGGAGCATAAAATTGCGCCATACTATGAGGCGCTGTCAAGCGCATGCGATGTGCGCATCCCCTCCTCCATCGAACTCCTGAAAGAACTTGCAGATGAAGCGCCCATTTGCATCGTGTCAGGTTCATCACGTGCCA
>JBLHHU010000305.1:0-4116 GCA_047615735.1 Kiritimatiellia bacterium
TCATCACCGACGGCAACATGGGTACGACACTGGGTGGCCTTTTGATGTTGGCCAACCCGGATCCGCGCTTTCTCGACGGTGCACGCCGTGCCGCCTATCAGGTGGTGGCGGCCGAGTACAACTATGGTGACACCTGCAACAACTGGGCCTTGGGCTATGGCGGGCTCCTGCTCGCGGAATACTACCTGGCAACTGGCGACGCGGTCGTTCTGCCGCGACTCAAGGACATGGTCGACATCATGAGTCGGGGCCAGATGCGCTGCGGTGGCTGGGGGCACACCAGTCCGGGCGGGGCCTATGGAACGCTCAACCAGATCGGCGTGGTATGCGCCATCACGCTGACGCTTGCCAAAGAGTGCGGGATTGATGTTCCTCCGCAGACGCTCAATCGTGCACTCGATTTTTTCGCGCGCTATGCTGAGATTGGTGCTGTGCCGTATGGCGACCATCTGCCCTATACCACCTCGCTTGACGCCAACGGGCGTAGCGCTTCGGCCGCCATTCTGATGCATCTTGCAGGGAGGCGCCACGAAGCGACATCCTTTAGCAGCAGCGTTGCCGCGAGCTACTTTGAGAGAGAGGAAGGACACACAGGCGCCTTTTTCTCCATGACATGGGGGCCCCTTGGTGCGGCGCTGGCCGGCCCGGCCAAGCTGCAGACGTTCATGGACTATCAGAAATGGTATTACAACCTCTGTCGCACCTGGAAAGGTGAACTTGTGCTGTTGCCCTATTACGAGGCGCTCACACGCTTTGATAGCTCGAGCTATATCGATTTTGGCGGCGATTTCACAAGTGGTGGGATGGGGCTGGCCTTTGCCTTGCCCTATCAACGCCTGCGTATAATGGGTGCACCATCGAGCGTGTTCAGTCCTTCCGCCAAAATCAAGGGAAGCCTGCTTAAGGCACGCGACCATTGGGTCGCCAAGGAATGGAAGGCGTGCAATGCGGTGCTCGATGGGGTCAAGCCAAGCGACCTTGCCGACGATCGTCAGCGGCAAATGCTGACCCAGCTCGTCTCTGCGCGAACCTATCGCCAGCAGGCAACGGATTGCCTGCTGCTCGAGCTCGGGAGTAATCTCGATAATCAAGCGGCCTATCGGGCGACCTTTCAGTATGACGCGCTCAAGAAGCATCTTGGCCCCGAGGCTGTCGGACGTTTCGAGGCAATGGACAAACGCATGGAGGGTGCGGCTTCGGCGATCGATACCGGTAAAACGCTGTTCGATACCTGGCGCGAGTTGCGCGGCCTATCTTTCCAGGGCTGGGTCCCCTATGGGCCGCGTGCGAAAGACTTGATCCGCGGCTTTCCACCATTGCGTGTCCCTATCTGGGAGCCACTGAGCCCAGTCTCCGAGATTACGCCACAATCATGGCGCACACTTCAACTCGGCACGAATGAGCTCGCACCGACGGGATGGATGAATCCCGAATTTGATGACGGCGACTGGAAAACGAGCGAGGGCATCGCCAGCGCTGTCACGGGGGCGCAGCCTTTTGCGCGCAGGACGTTCGATGTCCCTGATCCAAAAGGGGATTCCCTGCGTGTGCGTTTGCGAACGGTCCGTCCTGCCCATACGCGTGTGTACCTGAACGGCGAGCTGATCGTTGATGCGGTCAGAGGGCAGCGGGGTGGCTACGCGATCATTGCGCTGGACGCTTCCGTGTTTGGCGTGCTCAAGAAGGTCGGCAATGTGCTGACGGTGTCCAGCACCAGCCAGGGATCTGACGCCAATCAGCTCGATGTCGGTCTGGAAATTTGCAGGGCCTCCTTTTCGACGCACGGCGGTGCACTGATCACAGATGATGCCCTTGTGGTTCGTGGTGGAAAAGATGTGGATAACACCCTTCGTGTTCGTGAGACCAAAGACAGGGTCAAGCAGGCACGTCAGGATGCCTGCAATCGTAAGGCCCTTTCCGAGCTGCTGCCTATGCTTGGGGTGTCCGTTGCTGGACATCGAAATATGGCAGAGATTGCTCTCGCCGCCAAAGGCGCCGAGGGAATTGAAGCAACTGCTGCGCTACTGGGGCATGCGGACTGGAAGGTTCGTAGTGCGGCCTGCAATGTGATGGCGGTTGCGGCCGCTGCGGCGCACAAGGAATCGCCGGACAGTGAACTGATGAAGACGGTTGTGGGGCAGGTCGCGGCTCTGACGGGTCTGCTTGATGATAAGCACACGTGGGTTCAAGTGCGCGCTGCGCGGGCACTCAGCCTTATTGGTGAATCAGCACGTGCGTGTCTGCCGGCACTGGTACGGTTAGTGGCCGACGATGATGAATGGGTGCGGACGGCCGCGCTCGAAGCGCTTGAGAACGTGGCCCCGGACGAAAAGACGAAGTTGGAAGCGGCCATGGTCTCGCTGCGTATCAGTAATACCGCTTTTCAAGCGACACGCGTGGCGCATCGGATCCTTGTGGCTCATCCGGTGCAGGGGGACGAACGGCTTAATGCGATCGTCGCAACCCTGCAGGATCCTCCCGAAGGCCTCGGCGGGCGCATCATCATAAAGCCGCTTCTCGAGTACGCGGTCTCACTGGATCCAGAAGGAAAGATTATGATCCCTCTTCTGATCGAGGCCGCCGCGGACAAGCGCGATCGCTACAGTCGGCAGCAGGCCAACCCGCGCGCCAAAATGATCGAACTGTTGGCTGCCTATGGCGAAAAGGCAAAGGGCGCGATTCCTGTCCTGCAGGCCATCCTAGAGAGCTACGACCCCTTTGATAAGAACCAGCACGCCGCAGCCCGTGAGGCGCTACAGGCGTTTGGTGTCACCGTCGAGGAAGAAGAGTAGGAGTTGCCTCGAGGTATACCCAGGTGTCCCTGTGGCACTTTGATGACCTGGTGACCCGATGACGCGATGACGCCGAGGTGAGCCCTGGGTGCCGCCGCAATGGGGTCGCCGAGTCACCAGGTCATTTTCCCCAGCAGATTCCAAGGGCCAGACCCCGCCGGGTGCTTCGGATCCAATTGATCCCGCTGCGATTTTCGCCTACTCTACTGGTTTGGCAACTTTCCCAAACACGACGCCCTGAAAACTCCGGAGATCCACATGTTAAGCACTGAGCAAATTGCGTTTTATCACGAACACGGCTACCTACACATGCCTGCTGTTTTCACGGCTGACGAAACAGCCCAACTGCAGGAAGACCTCGACTGGATGATCAAGACCTGGGCCAATGTCGGCGTGGGGTGGACTGGGCCCTGGCGCAAACAGATCATGGATCTTGAGACAGAAGCCAAGAGCAAGCTGATCGCCATGCATGATTTGCATTTTTATGCGCAATCCTGGATGACAGGCATCACCAAGGCTTCCATTGCTGAGTCAATGAGCCAACTGCTCTCGAGTGAATCCGAAGCGGCAAACGGCGGCGCCCCGGTCGAGTTGCATCATTCCACCATGCACGTCAAACCTTGCCAGACCGGGCATCCTTTCCCAATGCATCAGGACCATGCCTTTTATGGGCATGCCGACAACCGCTTCATTGACGCACTCGTGCATCTCGACGACACCGAGCACGCCAATGGCGAAATCCGCTTCATTGACGGCTCACACAAACTTGGCTACCTGGGGCACATCACCTCTTTCGTTAATGACGCTGGTGAAACGGAAGTCTGCACGCCGCACCTAGATCAGAATGTCTATCGACTAGAAGACACCGTTGCTGTGCCTGCCAAGGCCGGCGATTTGGTCATCTTTAACATAAACACGATTCACGGCAGCTACACCAACACCACCGATAACATGCGCCGCCTCGTACGTGTCGGTTATCGGCATCCGGACAACACGCAGACCTTCGGTCAGTCCTGCGGCCGCCCGAGCCTGATGCTAAAAGGGCGTCGCGCACGCGCCGAGGGCCAACTCCTCTTCGGTATTGACGGTCCCACCGACGCCGCTGGCAACAGCGCCCATGAAGCATTTGGGGTTAAGCTGTAGCGTTGCCGAGTTGTGGTGGGTGGTTCTCGGGTCACGGGGGAGGGGCATGTCTTCAGTGTCTGTTACAATAGCGGCTCGACGGAGTCTCGTACTCCAGGAACCAAGCGGAACCTCTAGTATTTCGATAGAGGGCAAGCTTTAGGCGGAATTCTGTGTCGACGGTAGACTTCGGGAGTGGAGA
>JBLHHU010000306.1:0-4112 GCA_047615735.1 Kiritimatiellia bacterium
AAACGTTCCATGAGAGCTTGTGACGGACGATACGGATGGCGAAAGAATCCCCATGAAGGACCATAACGATACACCGCGATACGGCGTTCGCCGTCGTTGACACGTCGGGCGGAGCCGTGGCAAATAGCATCGACAAAAATCAAAACATCCCCGGCATTAAGATGCACCTCGATCGCACCTTCGACGTCATCCACTGATCTCGCTTCTCCTGCGGCCATGACATGTGATCCGAAATGAGGATGTTTGAAATTTGATTTGTGGCTGGCGGGAATCACCATGGTGGCACCATCGCCGGGACCGATGTCATTCAGGGCCATCAGTGCGTTCACCTGACCGCAGCTGAATTTGTCGCCCTGGACATAAAACTGCCCGCGCTTCGTCCATGGCACCGCACCCGAATGCAGGCCGATGGCCTCACCCGGCCCGCGAATGCTGGCAAAGTTTTCGTCAATAAAGAGCGGACCATGTGCGCAGTCGAAAGAGCCCTGACCCCCGACGAAACATTTCATGTGGTCAATCCAGGCCGGGTTATCAATCAGGTACTCCCAGGCGGGCCCCGCTTCATAAATCTGCTGTAAGTTCAGGCCTTCTGTTGCGGTCTCAAAAAAGTGGCCGTGCACATGCCCACGCCAGCCGCCGGGCTCAAGGTCGCGCATTCCATCGAGACTCGTATTCATTTCGGCAAGTACAGCAGGAGGAATGGCGCCACGAAGAATGATAAATCCATTCAAATCGAACATGTAGCGTTCTAGCTCATTCATGGTGCGCTCCTATATAGGATGGGAAAATAGTGATAACCGTTATCGCGTTCGCATGCCCTCACCCCAGGGTGAAGTCAAACGCAAGCAAATCGTAGGATGATCTCCGTTAGAACGCAACTCCTCGATTGCTGTTTCAAACGGTGCTTTCACGCAATTCAACCGTTCACAGAATAGGCGCTGAAGCCTGTACTGCGAAAACTCAGTAACCGATAATCCGCGCAATTATAGCAGAGGAGATTGCGTTATGAATGTTAAGGCGGCTATCGCGGAACTTATCGGCTCCTTCATCCTTGTTTTCATTGGAACTGCCACGGGCGTTCTGGCTGGCTCAACACGGCTCGGCGACGGTGGCATGGCCATTCTCGCGATTGCCTTTGCGTTCGGCTTCACGCTTGTGGTGCTCGTCTACACGATCGGACCGATTTCGGGGTGTCACGTCAACCCAGCCGTAACGATTGCGATGCTCATCGCCAAGAAGATTTCAGTAAACGATGCCGTGCCCTACATGGTCGCACAAGTCATTGGCGGCATTTTGGCGAGCGTCGTTCTGCGGGCGCTGTTAACGGGCATCCAGACCTACGTTGTGGCACAACATGGACTCGGCGAATCATCCAAGGCGGCCCCCGGCGCAGCCGGCCTGGCCATTGGGGGGCTTCCTCTTTGTGGCCCACTTGATCGGCGTGCCACTGGGCGACGCGTCACTGAATCCAGCTCGTCGCATAGGCCCAGCACTGCTGCAAGGCGAGTCATCCATCAGTGCTTTGGATCTTCGTCGTTGGCCCAATCATCGGCGCCTTGCTCTACAAGTTGACCGCTGACGAATAGAGACAGCCTGCGCAGACAGGCATAACGCTTACCTATTCGAAGCTAGCTTCCAAGGCTTTTCGATGCTTTTGGACCAGTTTAACGTTTTGTGCGGGCTGATCCTGCATTTGATCGACCATTTTCATGGAGGCCCCCATCTGCTGCTTCATCATTTCGAATTGGGCAGCAGACATTTTGCTACGCATCGACTCGATCGCCTGAGCACTCTGCGCCTTGGCTTTTGCAATCGCATCCTTGTCCACTTCAAGCGATGCAATTGCCATCGCGACGCTGTAACCCACTTGGGAGAGATGCTCCGCGGTCATCTTGTTTTTAACCAAAACAGCCTTAGCTTTGCCATTTGCAGCAAGCGCTTTCATCGTCTCGGCAGGACCCTGTTTGGCTCCCTCTTGATCGAACGTGAGGCCCAGCTTTCTCAACTGGGTCACCGTCGAAATGAATCGTGTCACGTCGGCTTCCGATAGCTTAATGACGTCCGGCATTTCAGCGGCTTGTTGTTGCGATTGCCCAAACTGCTGCTGGGCATGCTTCATGACTGCCTCGAGGTCAACGCCTTGTGCCATGCCAGCGATAGGCATCACGAGAATTCCAAACACCGAAAAGACAGTTACTAGCTTCATTGCTTGCTCCTTAGTTATTGCGCGCGGCGCTACTTTACCTTCACTAATACCGAGTTGATGCTGCCATCCCCCCATGACTTACTGCCTCTGGCGTCGATCATATACGCTTTCGCGTTACTGGGAAGCGGTTGATTGGAAATGATGTCTCCCTCTTTCACCGTACACGCAACGCTTGGCAGAATACCGTTCCTCCAGGTGTCGGACGTTGTGTAGGCAACGGTTGCCGTACCGATGGGCCCTTTAAATTTGGCACGCACGCGACCGTCCGGACCGACGCTTGGGCGCGCCACACTCGGCATCGGCGTTTTGCCGGTCACGATGCCTCCTGCAAAACCACCAATCTCCCAAACTTCGTCCCAACCAAACCCGTGCCCATGCGGCAGGAAGGGCCGTATGCACAAGGTGCTTTCGCCACCGGCGATCTCCGCCGACTTGCAAAACATATCAAGTGGGAAAACAGGCTCGTTCGCACCGATGACCCAGAGCATCGGCATTTTGGCGTACGGCAGATGTGCCGAAGGATCCCACTTGGTCATGTATTCTTGATACTGTGTGGGCGTCATATCGTGTTTATGAATGAACCCGCAGCCGTATACAGGAATCACGAATATAAACCGTTGGTCCACTCCCGCCACGGCGCTGACGATCGTACCTCCCCAGGAGATGCCGGTAAGGCCAATCTTGTTTTTGTTGATCTCAGGGAAGGATCGTAACAGTGAATTTGCGCGGATCACGTCCGCCACCGCGTGATAGAACCACTGCTCGGTGTCCGGCAACGCAATATCGCCAAACCAACCCAAGCGTTTCGGGCCCGCGTTCTGATGCCCCTGATCGAGCGGGTGATTTCCTTCCACACCAAAATGGGTTCCGCCGGGGAGGTGCCCCTCTTGATCCATTGAAATGGCCGCGTAGCCCTTTTTATTCCAAGAGCGAACCCAATCAGGAAAGGCGCTGCCGCCACCACCGTGAGAGCAAACAACCGCAGGCCACCCCCCTGCTGGCGGAGTGCCATCGGGGGCTGAATAATAAGCAAAAGCCCATGTCGGTTTACCTTTATAGTCGGCGCCTTCATAGAAGAACGAACGCATACCATGTGCTGGGCGCTCATTGGTCTTATGAATCGTCGGCGTCTTGTACAACGCTCTTAGGTTCCAGGGAATGCGGCGTCCGGCAGCGGGGCGAGGAACAACGTCGGCGATGACGGGTGCGGGTTTCTCGGCAGCCTTCTCAGCTGTTTTTAGTTTTTTCACAACAGCCTGGTCCTTCAAACTCAAGCCCGCTATAGGGACATCCAGTTTGTCACCGTTGCTCTTCTGGAAATAGACTCGATCCCCTTCGACCTTCAGGAGCTTGGCCGAAATTTCGGTCCCCTTCTTACTAGTCCACGTACGCATGTCAAAGCCATCGGCCGCAACAGCGCCAAGGGATGTGCACAAAAAAACCACGACAACCGCACAAAGACCTCTAACTCGATTCATGTATATCAAAATGGGTTCTCCTGTTGATTCCCTCTAAGCGATCACCCCAATACTCTATTAACTGTCATATTCAAGTGCAAGCGCGGGATTATCGAAGCGCGAACTCGGTGGTCAATCTTGTCTTTGGCCTATGGAATGCTAGTGAATACGGTAAATACGAATACACCAAAAGGCGGAGGCGTCCGTTTTCCTGCGTCATTCGATACTGGGCTGCCCTTCAGAAGGCAGCTTGCTAGGATTAAAAATGACATCGGAAATCTACGATTCTGTGGCCACAAAAACCGCAACACGACGCTCGGTCGGTGCGAAGGGCGAATTCGACGTGAAGCTGACATGCTCTGCTATCCTTGTTTTCGTTCTGGGTGCTGGATGCTTATCGTCCAATCCTCCCATCCCCTACAGCACGCGGATTAAGGCGATCGTGTGGT
>JBLHHU010000307.1:0-3998 GCA_047615735.1 Kiritimatiellia bacterium
GCAAGATGATGCGCAACTACCGTCCCGATCACATGCGGATGGAGGACTACAGGTGGCGTTACTGTCGAATCACCAAGACCGATGTGCCGTATACGTCTAACGCCGGCGGTGCGCGCGCGGCCGGGCGCGAGGCACACAATCTGTCCAGTATGCAGAGCTACTTCCTTGTTGGCGGGATCTGCGGCCCGCGTGCTTTTACGGGGCGAATGGCCACGCACGCCTTTGGTATTCCCTCTCGCCCCGCTCCCCAAACAGGGCATGCTGCCATGAGCCACTGGACGCCAGACGGGTGGACCACTGTGTTTGGCGCGCACTGGACCTTCAATCGCTTCCGTGGCCAGTGTGGTCTCGACTTCGAACTGGAATCCCGAGTGCGCCCTATAACAGAAGCGTACAGGCAGGTACACCGAGCGAACTGGCTGGGCGATGCCTTTGGCGAAGCAGGCGTTCATCGCATGCAGTTTGGTGTTGGCGGCGACTTCTGGAAAGCGTTGGCCTTCTATAAGAAACTGGCCGTCGTTGAAGAAGAGAATCTGAAAGAACAGGCCATGACCGGAGCCGAGTTTGCCGAATCCAATGAGGCGGCCGTGTCGGACAAGACCGGGTGGGCTCCTGAGGGCGACGCTCCTCCAGAAGCACCTGATGTGCCGCAGATCGAACTGGCCGAAGCGGACAAAGCCATCACCACGGATGCCAATGGGGTCATCACCATTCCTGTGGGCGCCTGTTCGAAGGAGTCTAGCACTGAGAAGATCCGCTTCATGAAGAGCTTCGACGACTCGTTTGTGCAGATGCACTACAGTCTGGGCGGCATCCGCCCCGAGCTGCTTGCATACACGCTAGAGCTGCCCGAGGCAGGCAAGTACATCTTCTCGGCCAAGGTTGTATCGGTCACCATAGACCGCATCTTCCTGATGCGCGTCAACCGTCGCAACATGTATGAGATCGACATCCCTGTCTCCATGGGCGATTGGATGGATACCAAGCCGATCACCATGGACTTGAAAGCCGGAAAGAACAGACTGCAGCTCACCAGCAAATCGTCCAACAAAGGTTTGACGATCAGGGGCTTTACACTGACACCTGTTGAGTCGTAGGTGAACCTGATTCCTGAAACCCCTGATAGGCCAAGTAAAAGCGGTGTCGACGTCCTGCGCTCGCAAGCTCGCTTTGGACTCTGCCACCGCAGTCCAAGTTTTCTGAATTCTGAACTTGGAATGCTGTGGCAGAGGCGAGGCACGAGCCGGCGACACCGCTTTTCTTCGCTACCGCCAAGACGTGTGACGAATAAAACGACGTGTAGTATGATACGGATCGCCTGCCTGCTGGCATTGCTTCAATCACCAATATCAACGCTCGCCGCCGCGTCGATTCCCGCTGCCGAGATCGCCGACTTGCAAGCGGCGAGTGTGAAGGCCAACGCCGCGAAGCCGGGCTCGGCCGAACAGCGTCGTGCCTGCAAGCGCATCGTCCGAGGTGGAAACGCGCTGCTTAAAACGCATCCCGCCGACCCTCTGCGCTTTCAGGTGCTGGGTATGATGCTTCAGAATCAGAAAGTGGTGCTGAAGCTCGAAGCCAACGATCGTAACCGAGAGGTGCTGTATGACATTTGCAGTCAGTTGACACAGGCGCGGGATGAATGGGCGGGCGTCAGGCTCGAAGCCGACTTGCTCCTTTCTGAGCGAGACCTGTCGGCTCGTGATGCCTCGCTTGAGGAACGCGAGCAGGCGCTTGTCGCACTGATTGAGCGCTACCGGGGAACGGCGGCGGAACCCAAAAGCCTGATGATCGGGGCGGTGATCGCGAAGGAGCTTGGTTCCAGTGGATTGCTGCGCCTCATCGAACAGACCATGGACGAACGCTGTGCAGGTCATCCCGAAGTCATTGCCTTCCGCCGAAATGTACTGAGCCTCAAGGCACTGGCGGTGAAATGCCAAGGTAAATTTAAACGTGCTGATGGCGCTGAACTCTATGTTCCCGGCGACCGCATCGGGCACCAGAGCCTGTTGGTCTACTGGTCGCAACAGAATTCAACATCTGAGCGCTTCATGAAGGAGATCAAAGGGCAGCAGGAACTCTACCCGGGCGCCTTCGAGGTCTACAGTTTCAACCTCGATGAACTGCCCGACGCTGGCGAGAAGGTGTTACGCGATATGGATTTGGATTGGCATGCCATGCACTTGCCTGACGGACGACGAAACATTGCCTACCAGGCCTACGGCGCAGGGGATCCCGTGTCACTGTTTGTTAACGCCTTCGGCTACACGGTGCTGAATCCGTTCGGGGCCAACCCGGATGCATTCGTGGGCGTGATGAGTCTCGACGGTGGCATTTTCAAGATCAGCGAGGCGCGCCTCTCCCACGACCGCTATCTGGCACAGCTGCAGTCTTTGTTTATTGGGGACTTTCTGGTGACGGAGGGGGCGAGTCCAAATACCCAAATACCCGAACACCCAAATACCCAAGGAATTCCGAAATCTGAACTCCCGAAGCAAGCCCAGCAGCCCGCGCCCAAGTGGCAGGCCATTCAGTCCTGTTTTGTGCCGCCACCATTCCGTTACAGGCTGACGCGTGAAGAGGCGCTGGCAAATTACACGAAAGCAGAGAAGTTATGCAAAGAGGCCATTGCGCAGCACGCCGACGCGCCGGATCTGTGGGTCGTTCGTAACCGGCGCATTGTTGCTCTGCTGGGCCTGTGGAATCTGATCTGCGATCCGGCGTATCTGGAGCAGGCCGTGCAGGAGGCGAACACCGTGCTGGCGGCGAAGGTGTCGCCGGCAGAGGGTGTTGTGGCGCGGTTCTGCCTCGCCAAGGCCGCGCTTCGCTTGGAAGGCCCCGATCCCGAACGCGTGATCCAAAAACTAGTCGAGGAATCGGGGGGCGACGAGGCTCCGGTTTCGGCCGTCGCGGCCGCCGCCATTCTGGCGCTGGAAGCCAATAGCCGGGGGCTGCATGAGCAGTACCGCGCCCGGATGCTGGCGATTCCGACCGACAGCGCGACGCCCATGTGGGGCGTGCGCTCATTCCTGCTTGATCGATACCATCGCTATTACCTGCTCAGACCCAACAGCACACGGGGCGACCGCATAGGATCGACTCGAGCCAATATCGTGAATCATGAATGGATCAGCAATGCGACTCCATTCCCAAAGCTTGAACTTAAGAACCTAGACGGTACGACGCTTTCCCTGCCGGATGACACGAACGGCCGATTGACGCTGTTGCTTTTTATCGAGCCTCCTGCAGAGCCTGAGGCTGACTTCGAGGTGGTGCAGCGCAAAAAGGGCTTCATACCCAAGTATGTTTTTCAAAAACATGATTACATCAGGGGCGTGGTGGAGAGCGCAGTAGATCTAGCCGATAAGCATGTGAACAACGAGGTCGATGTTCGACTGGCTTTTCTGAGCGACGATGTGCAGCGCATCAAGCAGTTGATGAAAACGAACGACTGGAGCTGCAGTGCCGCCATGGTGCCCGGTGGGATGGCTAACCCGATCGTGCAGCAGTTGGGACTCCTGTCGGCCGATCGCTTGCCCAATGTCTTCCTGTTGCGGCGTGACGGCACCGTGCCCTGGAGTTGCTCAGGATACGTCTACAAGTCAGAATTCGGTTTCCCTTTTGCCGTGACGCTGGCCATGAAGGTCCACATCGAAATCAGTGATCTCCAGCTTGCCACCCGCGCCTTACTCGCAGGTGACTACACGCTGGCGGCACGCACTTTTGCGGGACCCTTCCTGCCCGCTGAGCCCGATCGTTTTGGATGGCGCGCACCACGGCATCATGGCAACGCTCTGGCCCATTTCGCCCTCAAGGATTGGGATGCCGCGCTGGTGTCCATCGATAAGGCGATTGATGCGCAGAAGTTGTACTATTATCAGGGTCGACGAAGTAAAGGAATTCAGCATTGGCGAACGGATGCGGCAACGGTGACCGTGAAGGAACCGGATGATATTCTGACCGAGCTATGGGCGATCAAGGCCATCATTCTGGACGCGCTG
>JBLHHU010000308.1:0-3985 GCA_047615735.1 Kiritimatiellia bacterium
CCTTCGTAGCCAAGAGCGGAGCGAGGGCGAAGTAGGAAGCGGGTGTGAATTATCTTCTTCAGGGACGGGAATTTATGCAATGCAGCCTTGGCACATGGCGTCAGAAACATTAGGAAATACGCTTCTTTCATACCCGATTTTTGGCCCTATGGGATGCTAATGATTAAGAATGATGCCGCCAGCCTGTTGTGCTAATGCCTTTTTAGAACAGACCGGTTACTTTACCTGTTTCGACATCGACATCGATACGGCGGTAACCTGGGTTTGATCCTGTACCCGGGAGTAGCTTAATGTCGCCGGCGACGGGGACAACAAATCCTGCGCCCTTGTAGATAAGCACATCGCGAATCTTGAGTATCCAGTCTTTTGGCGCGCCTTTGAACTCTGGCGAGTGCGACAGGCTGAGGTGCGTCTTGACCATGCACATGCCCATTTTGCGAACGTCTGGATCGGCCTCAAAAAGGGCAATCTTTTCTTCGGCCGCTTTTGACCAATCGACACTCGATGCCCCATAAATTTTGGTAGCGATGGCGTGCACCCGGTCCTTGAACGGCATGTCGAGATCGTAGAGATAGTCGAACTGATTCTCTTCTTCACAGGCCTCCACGACCGCTTCGGCCAACTCGACAGCGCCTTGGCCACCTTTAAGCCAGTGTTCTGAGACCGCGCAGCGTGCGCCATTGGCTTCGGCGATTCGACGGATGAGGTCGCGCTCGGCCTGGGTGTCGGTGTAAAAGCCATTGATACACACCACGGGACTGACACCACTCAGTTTCACGATGTCGATATGCGCGATCAGGTTGGCGCATCCTTCTTCGAGCATCTCCAAATTCTCTTCGGTGTAGGCCTTATCCAGATCTGCACCCGGCTTAACGGTGGGACCGCCCCCGTGCATCTTGAGGGCACGCACGGTGGCCACAATGACGACCGCGTCGGGCTTTAGCTTTGAGTAACGGCATTTCAGATTCCAGAATTTTTCGAATCCGATATCTGCGCCGAAGCCACTTTCCGTCACCAGGTAATCGCCCATGCGGATGCCCAACAAGTCGGCAATGACCGAGCTCTGCCCGATAGCAATGTTAGCGAACGGCCCAGCATGCACAAGCACCGGATTGCCTTCAATCGTCTGCACCAAGTTAGGGTTGATCGTGTCGAGCATGAGCGCGGCCATGGCACCATCCACCTCAAGGTCCGCAGTGGTGACCTCCTCCCCATTGCGACGATAAGCCACCACCATCTTGCCGATGCGTTCACGCATGTCGGCCAGACTGCTGGTCACGGCCAGAATGGCCATCAGCTCGCTCGAAACAGAAATCTGGAAACCGGACTCCATTTCGTAGCCGTCCATCTTTCCGCCTTTTCCGATGGTGATATTGCGCAGCGACTGCGCGCAGAAATCCATCGCCCATTTGAGCTGGACGCGATCCGGGTCGACATCAAGACGTTTGAGCCCGATTTTCTCCAGACGTTCATCGGAATAATTATTTTCATGCTGCATGCGTGCGGTCAGCGCGACCATGGCGAGATTGTGGGCGTTTGTAATGGCGTCGAAATCACCGGTCAGACCGAGCGAGAAAGGAGCGAGCGGAATGCATTGCGCAAGCCCACCCCCGGCGGCGGAGCCTTTGATGTTGAACGTGGGCCCGCTACTTGGTTGGCGAATGGCACCAACCGGTTTCTTACCGAGCACGCCAAGCCCTTCGACCAGTCCCATGGTTGTGGTCGTCTTGCCCTCGCCAAGCGGCGTGGGGGTGATCGCGGTCACATCCACATACTTGCCCTTAGGGGCGTCCTTCAGGCGTTGCCAAGTGCGGTTGTAGTCGATCTTGGCGAGACCACGGCCCATGGGAATAAGTTCGCCCTCCTGCAAACCGAGTTTCTGGGCAATCTCTTGAATGGGTCTGATATTCTGCTCTGCAGCTTCGGCAATTTGCCAGTCGGCCATCTCGGTAGGGTCAAGTTTCATGTGTTTTCCGTCCATGTGTTTCCGGTCATTGTTAAAGGGATTGAGCACAGGTTTTAGACGAAACCGTGCCAGGATGATGTCGTTAAGCTGTTTACAATTTCACGAACAGCGGCAAATGTCCATTTTCCATCTCAACTGGGCGAAGAGAAGATTTACCACCCGCTACGCTGGAGACACGGAGGCACAGAGCCGATCAAGGCTTGGATTGAGATTCTCGACCATCCCATAGGCCAAAGAAGAGATTAACCACAGAGTTCGCAGAGGACGCGGAGGAAAGAAAAAATAGACATCGGTCATGAGAATCAGTCGGCGGGGACTCCCCCGCCGACTGATTCTCGCGACCGAACCTCTGCGTTCTCTGCGAACTCCGCGGTTAATCTTCGCCTCTTCTCCGTGCCTCCGTGTCTCCAGCGTAGCGGGTGGTGATTCGCTTCTATGCCGGAGCATTTTTCACGAAATAGTCCCAGAGGGGATCGGGCTTCGGATCTGCAGTAATCGTTATGTCTTCTTTCGTGACCGGATGTTTGAAACGCAAATATCTGGCATGCAGGCTGATCGATTTATCGTCATTGGGTTTGTCGAAGCCGTATTTTAGATCTCCTTTGATCGGACAGCCGATCTTCGACAGCTGAGCACGGATTTGATGATGCCGTCCTGTTATGAGATCTACTTCCAGCAGATGATAGCCTTTGAATGTCTGAAGAAGTTGATATTTCAGCTCGGCCTTTTTGCAGCCTTTCCTGTCCTCATCATAGGCTGCTGATTTATTCTTTTGTTCATTCTTGATCAGATAATGCAGCAGGTGACCCGCATCGCTTTGCGGCTTCTGTTTGACGACGGCCCAATACGTTTTGCTGATCTGTTTGTTGCGAATCTGCTCGTTCAGGCGACTCAATGCCTTACTGGTCTTCGCATAAATCACCGCCCCGCTGGTCGGACGATCAAGACGATGCACCAAGCCCAAAAACACATTTCCCGGCTTATCGTAAGCGGACTTGATATAGGCCTTACATAAATCCAACAAAGGAACATCGCCGGTGATGTCGCCCTGCACAATTTCAGATGGCAGTTTATTGACGACAAAGAGGTGATTGTCTTCGAAAAGGATTCGATCTTTTAATTCATTGTTCATCGTTCACTGCTTACTGGTCACTCTTACTGCTAACTGCTCACTGTCCACTGCTTGCCGTCGACTGTCCACTGCTTACTACCAGCGTCCACCGTTCTGTAAGCCGCCCCTTCCCCATGACCACAACAAGCCGGCGGCACCAACGTTGGCGCTTGTATCGCCGATCGCCTTTCAGGATTTAGCAAAACACTACGCGAAACCTGACAGTGTTCAAGAGAACGTTAATCTGGCGCTGTATGCGACGGCCATGAAAGAGGTGGCAGGTGGGCGCGGCGCCGTGTATAGCGATTTGCCGAGGCCCCTACCTGAATTTAAACACCGTCGTGCGCGGAGGCAAATTGCTGGACTCGGTGTCAAAGCTTGCATTCGTGTCCGCCCAGATATTGGTCATGCCGTTGGTGGCCTGCATGGTATAGAAGTAGGTCGTATCGGGGATCAGTGACGTCACGGGTTCTGCGATCGAATAGCCTGTCACGTTGCCATGCGAGCCCATAGACGTGTTGAACGCTGAGCTGTCCAATAACCAGGCGGAGGCATTCGCATTGTTCTGCGTGCTCCAATATACATTGACGTCGAATGTTGATTGCGGTGCATTCAGCATGCCCATCAACGATGCTGTCGTCGTGGTAATGTTCGTGGCGTAGCGGTTCCACATGTAGTTGCCCGGAACCGCGGTCAGCGTCACATTGTCGTACCCTAAGACATAGTTCCAGTTGCCGGTCACATACCGCAGCCGCACGGCGAGGGTGTTGCCCAGCTTCGAATGCCCCGGACCGGCGGTAAAGGCGAGGCTGTCACTTGCGATACCATGGTTACTCGAACCCAACGGCCCACCATTCACGCTACTCAGCACCGTTCCGCCGGCAAGCAGTTCGACATCGTAATCAATG
>JBLHHU010000309.1:0-3980 GCA_047615735.1 Kiritimatiellia bacterium
TCGCTGCGTTGCCATCCTTATCGGCACCGAAAGGTACGCGCGTGACAGAGACAGCGTTCGCAGAATGCACGCAAGCTGCACCCAAAAATACGCCAGCCATTACCATTCCAACCAACCTACGCGTATTCATAAGCAAATCCCTTTGTATTAACGAATGCTGTAATATGTTCAACCAAAGCATCCAATTTGAGCCTATATGAACGCTCATCGAACTGTATTTCCGCAATATTGTAAAGCCGCTTGTTTTACCAAGGATCGGAAGGATCCGAATTAGAGGTGTGCGCTACACGACAAAACTCAATGGCAGAATACGCGCCCCGCTCTTCAACATAATATTCACAATTGATGGGGCGCCTCGGCTATTTTTTTTCGCCGTACAATTCGCGCACACGGTCGATGGCGATGGTGAGCAGAATCAGAACGCCGATGTAGACATTCATAAAATATGGGTTGGCCTTCATCTCGATCAGGCCGTGGCGAATCAAGGTGTAGATGATCGCACCCATAAAAATACCCCACGGCGAAATGGCACCGCCGGCGAGGCCCGTGCCGCCAATGATCGCCACGGCAAACGAGACAATCAACCAGGCGTCGCCGGTCTCAGGTGCGGCCGATCCAAGCTCAGAGGCGTAAAGTACGGCCGCGAGTCCGGCAAGCAAGCCCGACAGTAGGTTGGCGCCGATTTCCATGTTGTCGTTGTTGATGCCTGACAACCGCGCCGCATCCGCATTGCCGCCGGTCGCCAACATGCGCCGACCAAACACGGTGTGACTGTAGAGAAAACTGGCACCGCACAACACAAGCAGCATGATGATGAATATGTAGGGTACGCCAAGCAGGCCCTTTTGCCCGATGAACGTGAAGGCATCTCCAACGGGATAGGGATTGCCACCTGAGATCCCTGATCGCAGCCCCATGAAAATGAACATGGTGGACAGGGTTACAATGAAGGAATTGATGCGCAGTTTGACGATCAGTAACCCGTTAAACAATCCGGCGAGTGCGCCCACGAGCAAGGTCGCGGGCACGGCGATCCATCCGCTCCAGCCGAGATTCGACAAGCAAATCCCAAGCGTCACGGTGCAAATGCTGCCCATGGCCCCCACGGCGAGGTTCATGCCGCCAACCACAAGACACACAGCCTGCGCCAGAGCGATCAACGCGAAGAACGCCACCTGTCGCGAGAGGACAAACATGGTGTAGCCACTCAGAAAAGTATCCGACATCAAAGCGATCGCCCCAAAGAGGACAAGCGTGGCAATGATCAGACCGATCGTGCGCCCGGTAATGATCTCGCGTCTGTCGTAGTTTGTGGTCGTGGGTTTGGTTTCGTTTGAATCGTTCATAAGGTCCCGTTTGTTTTCATGATCAATGCATCAGTTCCCCGATAGCCGTGCTGATATCTTCGTAGCCGCGCGCGGGATCATCGACACGATCCACTTCGCCCACGATCCGGCCCGCTTTGAACACAAGGATGCGATTGGCCAATTTGATAATCTCGGGCATGTCCGACGAAATCAGGATGACGGCCTTGCGCTCGCTTTCGGCCAGATCACGTATCAGCTCGTGAATCTGCCCTTTCGCCCCCACATCAACACCGACGGTCGGTTCATCAACGATCAGTAACTTGCAATCCACGGCCAACCATTTGGCGACGCTAATTTTCTGCTGATTGCCGCCGCTAAGCGTTTCAACCGTGGTGGCCAGCCCGGGTGCCTTGATGGCCATCTTCTGCACCATATTCTGAGCGACCTCGTCTTCGCGACGACGGTTAATGCAACGCGTAAAGCGTGAACGCAATCGTTCCCAAACCGTGACACTGATATTGCTGCGCACGGTATCGTCCAAAAAGAGGCCTTCTTCTTTTCGATTCTCTGTGATGTAGCCGAGGCCGTAGCGATACAGGCTATCGCCAACGTTTTTGATGCGAGCGGTTTCGCCTTCAACAATGACCTTACCCGCGTCCATGCGCTGATCCCCGATCAGCGTGCGCGCCAATTCGCTGCGCCCCGAACCGACAAGACCATAAAACCCGAGAATCTCACCTTCGTGAACATCGAAGGTCGCATCCGCGATACGGCCATGCTGAGTGACGCCTTCTGCGCGCAGCACAACCTTGTCTGTGTTGACATTCACACGCCCGAGATGCGCGTCCGTGAATTCACGACCGATCATCTTTGCGATGAGTTCATCACGCGTCAGATCCGAGATTTTATCGCTTGAAATCCATTGGCCATCGCGCAGGACGGTGGCGCGATCACAAACATCGAACACTTCCTCGAACTTATGAGAAACAAAAACGAGCGCGACGCCCTTTTCTTTGAGATTGCGCAGTATCCCGAAAAGGGTCTGCGCCTCGTGATCGGTGAGTGTACTGGTGGGCTCATCCAACAGAATCACCTTCGCGTTCGCCGACAACGCACGCGCAATTTGCGTGAGACGCTTTTGGGCGGCGCTCAAACTTTTCATCAACGCATCCGGCGGAACGTCGAGTTCGACCATGCGCATGTAGTCCAGCGCGGCCGTGTTGACGGCCTTCCAGTCAATGACGCCACTGCGACCGCGCGTCTTCAACTTATCGATCATGATGCTCTCGGCGACCGAGCTTTCGGGAACAACCTGAATCTCCTGATAGACGATATCGACGCCCGCTTTCAAACTATCGGCATAGCTGCGAAAGTGGACCGGCGCACCGTTAAAGAGGACCTCGCCAGAGTCGGGCTGATAAATGCCGCAGATGATCTTCATCAGCGTGCTTTTGCCAGCGCCATTTTCGCCGACAAGGGCATGAATCTCGCCCGCGGCAATGGTTATGCTGACGTCGTCAAGCGCTTTGACACCCGGAAAGGCTTTGGAAATATTACGCAGTTCCAACACGGGATGAGCAGCCCTCAGGTCTCTTGTTCGCAACTGGTCCGAACGCGCGTCGCCAGATCACGCGGCCAATCGTTACTTGGGCGCGTCGAGATACTTGGTTTCAATGTCGGCGACGATGCCATCGGTGATTGTGCGAATCGTCTCCGCATAACTGTCAGCGTTGTCCTTATTCACGATCAAATTGCCGGCATTGATAAACTGATACGGGGACTTGACGGTCCAGCCCGCCACCATTTTGGATAGCAGTGTGCATGAAATATAGCCGTGCCCGAATGGGTTTTGCGCCATCGTGGCGTCAATGGAACCGTTGCGAATGGCCGCGAGCACACTTTCGCCCGTATCAATGCCGACGAAACGAATACGTTTGTTGTCAGGATTCTTGTGCCATTCCGTCAGCACGGCCGCCGCAGCGATCGTCGGATTGTAGCCCGTGGTGATGATTCCATCAATTTCGGCACCGCGTGCCGCCAGAGCACTCTGAATCTTTTCCTTGGCGACACTGACCTGCGACATGTCGGAAATGGTCTGAATGACGTTCACTGCATCGTTCGCATCGGCAACCGCGTTGACAGCCTGGTCGCGCTTCTGCGTGTTCACGTCCGTCACGGTTTCAAGCACGTTCAGTATGTTGCCTTTGCCGCCCATCAAGCGAACCAACTCTTCAGCGGCTTCGGTCGCGGCAACGCGAATGTCTGTCGCTACGGTGAAAGAAGCAGGTGTCGGCAGATTCGGCTCTGCACCATAAGCAATGACGGACTGTCCATTACGTGTCAATTGACCGAACAGACCGTTTGCACCGGCAGGATCGCCAGGAAACACACTGAAGGCCTTGTGGCCGCGGGTCGACATGGCCTTAACGTTGGCGCTCTCGTTATCCTGCGTCCATTCTTGGCCGACCGACGTCAGCAAGGCGAATCCCCCATCGGCGGCAGCCGCTTTGGCGCCAACTTCGACCTCGGTGATATAGGGGTGCGGCATCATGCCATACCAGACAACGGCTTCGACGCTAGATCCAACCTCGCCACCGGAACGGCTCTTTTTGATCGCGATAATGGCCACGACGGCCACAACAAGGACAATAACGGGAATCAACTTCTTCATAA
>JBLHHU010000310.1:0-3915 GCA_047615735.1 Kiritimatiellia bacterium
TGCTGTCTGAGTGGGTGGATCAGGATCTCATTATCGCATTGGCAAAGGCGTTGCCGGAGGCAGATGTTGTGCTGATCGGATCGGCTGATGTGGACGTGTCTGCGCTGAAGGCGCAGTCGAATATTCACGTGTTGGGCCCGAAGCCTTTTGCTGATCTGCCTGCTGCTATCGCGCATTTCGATGTTGGCATCATTCCTTTTGTTGTGAATGAATTGACCCGCGCCGTAAATCCGATCAAGTTACGTGAGATGCTGGCAGCGGGTTGTCCCGTCGTGTCAACGGCGTTGCCCGAAGTGTCTGTCTATACCGAATCATTGCCTCAGGCGGTACGAACGGCCGGCTCTAGCGAAGGCTTTGTGGAGGCCGTGAAAGACATACTGTCTGCGGACGCAGACCCGCACGCGGTGAGTGCATGCATGCGCAGTGAGACATGGACAGCAAAGGTGGACGAAATCTTGAATGTCATTGAAAACACGCCGAGCGACGGGCGACCCTGATGGCGACACCTTGCCCCATTGCATATATCGGCGCTGATATCCGCGCAAAGGCCGCTTGGCTGTACGGGGAGGCATCGTCACGTGCATGCCTGAAAGCCGTTTTTACAGACGGCACCTTTGCCATGGTATGTTATCGCTGTATGCAGGCTTGCCAGCAGGCGGGGCTGGTTCCATTGGCGATGATTTTTAATAAACTCAACGCCGTCGCCGGGCAGTGCATCATTGGGCGAGGCGCCCGTTTTGGTGAGCGTTTCGTTCTGATTCATAGCCAGGGCGTCGTCATCAATAGTTCGGTATCTGGTGGCGACGACATCATGCTTGAGCATCAGGTGACCATCGGCGCAGAGCGTGGCGCGTCGCCACGCTTGGGGCATCGCGTTTTTGTGGGCGCTGGGGCGAAAATTGTCGGGGCCGTGACGATCGGTGATGACGCCAAGATCGGTGCGAACGCTGTTGTGGTGCACGACGTGCCCGCCGGTGTCACGGCTGTGGGCATCCCTGCGAAATCCTTGTCCGAACGTGAGGAGTCGTGAACGCGGCCTTCGCGTTGCTCTGCCTTGCTCTGGCGTTGCTCGCCTATGCTTGGCTGCTTTTTCCGGTCATCATTCAGATGGTGGCACGTCGGGGAGTCCGCGAAGGGCCGCGTCCTCCTGACAGCGTTAAGCCACCCAAGGTGGATATTGTCATCGCGGCGCACAACGAAGCGGGTCACATCGCGGATCGTGTGCGCAACATATTAGCGCTGGACTATCCGCAGGATCGCATTCGCGTTCTGATCGGTGTTGATGGGTCTGATGATGACACGGCCGCCTGTGCGCGTTCCGTCGCGGATGAGCATGATCATATTCATGTCGAAGAATTTCTTGTGCGGCGCGGTAAAGTCCCAGTCTTAAAAGATCTGGTCGCGCAATGTGAGGCGTCGCTGATCGTCTTTTCTGATGCGAACACCATGTTTAAAAAGGATGCGCTAAACCATCTGCTGCGTCCGATGCAGGCATCCGCGAGCTTGGGCGGAGTTTGCGGTAGGTTGGTGCTTGGTCGCGAAGACGTTCACGAGACGGATCGCGATACCGAGGAAGGGTTTTACTGGGGATGGGAAACGGATTTAAAGGTTAGCGAGAGCCGGTTGGATTCATGCTTGGGCGCCAATGGCGCGATTTTTGTGATTCGTCGGGAGTTGTTCTGGGACGACATCCCTGAAAACACTTTGGTTGACGATTTCGTCATTGGGATGAAGGTTAGGGAGCAGGGTGCGCGATTCATTTTCGAACCGAAGGCGATCGCTTTCGAAGCGTTGCCGGAACTTGCGGACGAATGGGCACGGCGTGTCCGTATTGGCGCGGGCGATTTTCAAGCGTTGGGGTTTTGTTCGCGTTGCCTGCATCCGAGCTTCGGGTGGTTTGCTCTTTCGTTCTGGTCTCACAAAGTGTTGCGATGGGTAACGCCACTGCTGGGCATCGTTGCAACGCTTTGCGCATTGGCGCTGATGAATGCGTCCGAGGCTGCGCCGAGAATACTGTCGTTGCTCGTTCTGGTTGCGGTTGGATTGGCTCTGGTCGTCGCCTTAATCGGCCGCCTTATGGCGCGTTGTGAATCGCCGCTTGCCCGCGTGCCCCGACTGGGGTGGCATTTCGTGTCGATGCAATTGGCCTTGCTTGTTGGCTTCGTTCGGTTTTGTCGTGGCAATTTAGGCGGACAGTGGAAGCGTACGCCGCGTACGCAAGCGCAGTGACTGGGCGTCTGTCGTGCAGGACGTGAGGATGGCATGTTAAAGTCGGCTGATAAATGGATGTTGGGATATGTGCAGTCGGTGCTGCGACGGCCGCGCGTCGCTGGACCAAAGCATCTTATTGTTTGCGTGGCCGATCATTACGAACCGTTTCAAGGCGAGCAAGATCTTGGTTTTGCGTTGGCGCAAGTCAAGCGATGGCAGGATGCACTGCCAGGTGTTTCAGTTGGCGCCAAAGATTCTGGTGGCTATGCGCCCAGGCATAGCTTCTTTTACCCGCAGGAGGAGTATCACCCAGAGGTGTTGGCGCGCGTGGCCGATCTGTGTCACGCAGGACTGGGTGAGACCGAAATCCATTTACACCATGACAACGATACGCCGGAGGGGCTGCGCCAAAAATTAATTGCGTTTCGTGATGTCCTGCACCGCGACCATGGCTTGCTCGGTGTGGATGCACAGGGAGACGTTCGGTATGCCTTCATTCACGGTAACTGGGCGCTGTGCAATTCGCGCCCAGACGGACGTCACTGTGGTGTAGACGCTGAGTTGAGTATTCTGCAGGAAACGGGCTGCCATGTTGACATGACCTTTCCGTCGGCGCCGTCGCCAACGCAACCGCGCCTGGTTAATGGCATCTACTATGCGCAAGACCGGACGCGTGGACCGCGCAGTGCGGATGATGGCGTCCTTGTCCGCGCAGGACAGCCGGCGGCGCCGGGATTACTGATGCTGCAGGGGCCTCTGGCGCTCAATTGGGGTTGGCGAAAATTTGGAATTCTACCGCGTCTGGAAAACGGCGAACTCACGGCGATCAATCCACCCACGTCGAATCGCCTCGCTTTGTGGGCTCGTCAGCATATCCATGTTCCGGGTCGACCCGAGTGGGTGTTCGTCAAATTGCACACGCACGGGTGTGATGCCCGCCACATAGAAGGCTTGCTGTCGACCGGATTGCCTCAGTTACACAAATTGCTGGCGGAGCATGTCACTGAGAAGCGCGGCTGGGCCTTTCATTATGCCAGCGCCCGCGAAATGGCAAATATGGTACGCGCTGCGGAGAGTGGGGCGGGCGGCGATCCGTCGAATTACCGTGATTTTGCCGTTAAAGCGCCTGCTTGATCAAGGTATTTGCGAATGTTCGTCTCGAATCGCCGAATCCATCCTAAAAGGAGCAGTTTGCACCACGAAGGACACGAAGGGCGCGAAGAGAACGATGTAACTACTTGAAGGACAATGGTTTGCATATTGTTTTGCGCAGTTTTCGTCGACACCTATTAGGTGTGACCGTGAGCGATGTTGATCTCTGCCAAGGGCCGCGAAGTGTTCCTCTTTTTCTCATCCTTCGTGTATTTCGTGCTCTTCGTGGTGATTTTAACTGCTCTTTTTAGGTTTATCTGTTCGTACCTCGAGGTCCTGGCCATTTATGAGCCTCGATTCGCGGCTGGGTGTGACAAAAATGTAATTGACTTGTGGGCGTGATTTTAGGAGGCTGAGAAACGCGCCATTTGGGTTTCGGCGTGACAAAAGAGGTTGCCAGCTCATGAGTTATTATGAGGTCCTTGGGCTCAATAAAGAGCCGTTCTCTACCAGCCCTGATCCTTTCTTTTTCTATCAATCGAAGGGCCACAAGGCTGCGCTCTGCCGTGTGCAGATCGCCATTTCCCTGCGTCGCGGCATGAGTGTCATTCT
>JBLHHU010000311.1:0-3898 GCA_047615735.1 Kiritimatiellia bacterium
CCATCGCAGCCTACAGCCCCGAAATGGTTGCATCCGAACGCGCATTGCTGAACGCGCGCCAGTCCGATTACGTTGGCCGTACGAACGGCGCGCAGTCGATCGTGACCGAAACACAGCGCGAACTGGCGGTGATGGAAGACCTGTTTGAGCGTGAAATTGCGGCGTTGATCGAAGTCAGCCGTGCACGTAAATCAAATTCTGATGCGCTGAACCATTATAACGAGATCATTACGCAGGCCGAACTCGACCGCGCGTCCGAATATTCTGACGTGCTGTCTGCCTTGGCCAGCCTGCGTCAAGATCTGCGTGTCGCCGAAGACCGTCTGACCCGCACAATGATCACCAGTCCCATGCGAGGGATCGTCAACAACCTTGGCGTCACGACGATCGGCGGCGTGATCCGCCCCGGTGAAGAGATTTTTCAGATTATACCGCTGGATGATGAACTGTTTGTTGAGGCCGAAGTTTCGCCCTCCAATATCGCCAACGTCATCCCCGGTCAGGCCGCGACAATAAAGCTCAGCGCCTATGACTACACGATTTACGGATCGCTGACCGGCGTTGTGCAGTTGATTTCAGCTGACACGTTCGAGGACGGTCGCGACCCTAACGCGCCGCCCCACTACCGTGTGACGCTGCGGGTCAACACCACAAACCTTGGCGAGCGGCAAGCACAGATCGAAATTCGCCCTGGTATGCAGGCGGACGTTGAATTGCACACTGGATCAAAGACTGTTCTACAATACCTCACCAAGCCGCTATATCGCTCACAAGAGGCCTTGCGCGAACCCTAGGGCTGTGAGCCCGCTCACCAAAGCAAGAAATGCATCACGCGTGGTTGAATTCCGACTCGGTCGTGCTTTATTAATTCCTACTCCAATACCATTGGGGTGCTCTTGAAGCCCCTCGACTGCGCCACTAAGGTTTGCGTAACAAAATTCCCGTACACGACGTGCGATCGCGTCAAAATCCGAAGGCAGAGCATATGCAACACCCCACTGATACTTACATGAATCTCGTTCCGATGGTGGTCGAACAGACCGCACGCGGCGAACGTGCCTATGATATTTTCAGCCGCCTGCTGAAAGAACGGATTATTTTCGTGAACGGGCCCATCCATAGCGGGATGAGCCACCTGATCGTCGCACAACTGCTGCACCTCGAAGCAGAGAACCCAAAGAAAGAAATAAGCATGTACATCAACTCCCCAGGGGGGGAGGTGACGGCCGGATTGTCGATCTATGACACGATGCAATACATCAAACCAAAGGTGTCGACGCTGATTTGCGGCATGGCGGCGTCAATGGGGTCAGTGATTGCGATCGGTGGTGAAAAAGGCATGCGGTTTGCGCTGCCCAACGCCGAAGTGATGATCCACCAGCCATCTGGCGGATCCCAAGGCAAAGCTGAGGACATTCTTATTTCCGCGCGTCACATTGAAAGAACGCGTGAGCGGATGTATCAACTGTACGTTAAGCATTCAGGGCAGTCGCTCAAGACGGTACAAAAAGCGCTTGATCGCGATCTCTGGATGACCCCGCTAGAGGCCAAGGAGTGGGGCCATCTCGACGAGATCGTAGAAAACCGTGCGAAGGAAGACGACAAAACTTGATGTAACACACGACGTTTAGACGTTGTGGACCATTTCGGGCTGCCATAGGATGCGTCCAAAGCAGCCCGAAACACGTATTACAGGCCTTTAAGGCTAAGGGAATGAGACATGGCGACGACGTCTGGCGGCGACAGCAAGAACACCCTCTATTGTAGCTTCTGCGGCAAGAGCCAGCATGAGGTGCGCAAATTGATTGCGGGACCGACTGTGTTCATCTGTGATGAATGCGTTGAATTGTGCATGGATATCATCCGCGAAGAAACCAAATCGGCAGGGCTGAAGTCCTCAGAAGGGGTGCCAACCCCGCTTGAGATTTGTCAGGTTTTGGATGATTACGTCATCGGTCAGAGACATGCGAAACGGGTGTTGTCAGTGGCTGTGCACAACCACTACAAACGTCTGAACCACGCCGATAAGTCCGACATTGAACTGGCGAAATCCAATATTATGCTGATCGGCCCGACGGGTTGCGGCAAAACGCTATTGGCGCAAACGCTGGCCCGTATTTTGGACGTTCCATTCACGATGGCCGACGCCACGACCCTGACCGAAGCGGGTTATGTCGGTGAAGACGTTGAAAACATTATCCTTAAGCTGTTGCAGGCATCCGAATACAACGTCGAACGCGCACAGCGCGGCATCGTCTATATTGACGAAGTAGACAAAATTACGCGCAAGTCTGACAACCCATCCATCACCCGCGACGTATCGGGTGAAGGTGTGCAGCAAGCGTTGCTGAAGATCATGGAAGGCACGATCGCTTCCGTGCCGCCACAAGGCGGGCGCAAACATCCGCAGCAGGAATTCCTGCAAGTTGACACCACGAACATTCTGTTCGTTTGTGGCGGCGCATTTGCGGGTCTCGACAAGATTATCGCGCAGCGTGGCAAAGGTGCTGGCATGGGCTTTGGCGCAGAAGTGCGCGGCCCTGATGAACGTGGCGTGGGTGAAATTTTCAGTGACCTCGAACCAGAGGACCTGCTGAAATTTGGTCTGATCCCTGAATTTGTTGGCCGTTTGCCTGTGATCGCGACGCTTGAAGATCTTGATGAAGACGCGCTTGTAACGATTCTGTCCAAGCCGAAAAACGCATTGGTCAAGCAATACCAGCGCTTGTTCGAACTGGAAGACGCCAAGCTGACGTTCACGGACGATGCGCTGGTGGCGATCGCTAAACGTGCAATTGAACGCAAAACAGGCGCACGCGGATTACGGTCTATCATGGAAGACATCTTGCTCGACACGATGTTTGAATTGCCCGGAATGGACACGGTGACAGAAGTGGTGGTGAACGAAGAGGCCGTCGGCCCAGACGCGCAACCTTTGATGATCCACGATGACACCAAAAAGAAAGCCAAGCCGGCAACGGCTGGCTAATGACCATCAAACGCATGTCTTCGGGCGGTGAGTTTGAGGCCAAAGTCGGCTATTGTCGCGCGGTCGTTGCAGGTGGATTTGTATACGTCTCTGGCTGCGTCGGGGTAGATCGCGCGACTGGTGATGTGCCGGACGACGTCACGCAACAATGCCGCTTAGCGCTTGATATCATCTCAGATGCGCTGGCCGATGCCGGGTCTAGTTTTGCCAAGGCGGTCCGCGTCACCTACATGCTGCCCGACGCTACGGACTTTGAACCATGCTGGCCCATTCTTAGGGCCGCGTTTGGTGAGAACCCGCCTGTTGCAACGATGATAGAATGTGGGCTGATTGACCGCAAATACCGCATTGAAATCGAGGTCACCGCGCTGGCGGGTTAATGCGCAATGGGCAGTCGTTGGATTAATGGCCCTCTGGACCTGCCTGCCAATATCGGGCATCAGTGGACTAATCAAATTGGAGCCATAACCATGGGCGTTCTCAACTTTATCAAACGAATTTTTACGTGGTGGGACGGGCAAACGCTCGGCACGCAGCTGTGGACATGGCGCAATGGTAAAAAAGTTGGCGAGGACGCGCTTGGCAATATTTACTACACAAACGCTGCGGGCACGCGACGCTGGGTGATCTACAATGGCGAAGTTGAGGGCAGCCGCGTCAGCCCTGATTGGCATGGCTGGCTGCACCATACGTGGGACGAAACGCCGAGCGACAAGCCACTGACTCACAAGTCATGGGAAAAGCCACATATTCAGAATCTGACAGGGACCGCCGCGGCCTATTCGCCAGCAGGGTCATTACGTCGTACCGATCCCGCAAAACGCGCTGATTACGAAGCATGGACGCCGGAATAGAAATGCGTGAAAACACCACAGAGGTTGTCGTCGGAGGTGCCGTTCTTGCGGTTGC
>JBLHHU010000312.1:0-3880 GCA_047615735.1 Kiritimatiellia bacterium
GTGGCCGTTTCCGGCGGGTGCCGTCATCACGAACGGACAGCGCTTGCTCGTTTGGGCGGACGGCGAGCCTGGGGAGGGGGCTCTGCACACCTCGTTCAGGCTGAGCGGTGCGACGGGTTCGGTTGTGCTGGCGTGGGTGAATGGTGGACACACGTCGGTGGTGGACGCGGTGGACTATGGGCTCCTGAACGGCTTGTCGTCTTACGGCTCGTACCCTGAAGGCGACCCGTTCAGCCGGCAGGTGTTTTACGTGCCGACGCCCGGAGTGTCGAACAGCGCCATTAGTGGTGTGCCGCAGGTTTATATCAACGAATGGATGGCAGATAACAAGAGTACGCTGGCGGATCCGGCGGACGGGAACTTTGACGACTGGTTTGAGTTGTACAACGCTGGAACGACACGCGTCGACTTGGCGGGTTACCGACTGAACGATCGTTTGCACACGACGAACAGTGTGGTCGTGCCCGGCGGGACCTCCATCGAGGCTGGGGCGTTCCTGTTTATCTGGGCTGACGGACAGTCGGGCTGGATCGGAGCGGACCTGCATGTGGATTTCCAATTGAGCGCGGGCGGTGAGGCGGTCGCGCTGTTTCTGCCGAACGGCACATTGGTGGACGCGGTGACGTTCGGGGCGCAGCAGGCGGATGTGGGGGATGGGCGCTGGCCGGACGGTGAGGCCGTGATTTGCGAGATGCCGATTGCAACGCCCGGCACCACCAACAGATTAATGAATATCGCATCGTTGGGGCTCACCGCCTTTGGCACGAATCTACAGACAACCGTCATCTGGGCCACGCAGCCCGGCAGACGTTACCGACTCGAACACGCGGATGTGCTCGGGCCCGCAACGATCTGGTCCCCCTGCGCCGATGATTTCACGGCCAAGGACATGTGGTTCAGCACCAATATCCTGTCCGACATCTCGGTGAGCAATCGATTCTTCCGCATTCGGCAGTTGTGAGGTTTCTAAGGTCCTGTAGCAAGGGAAGACAAAGGTAAAGATTAGGGTAAAAACAAAGGGGCGGGGGAGATGTCTTATTGCCTTCGTCTTTACCGTAATCTTTACCTTCGTCTTCTTGGCTGAGGTTGCGGCTGTCTCAATCCCGCGGAGCGGGAGGGTGGTAAATCCTCTTCTTACGCCTATGGGATGCTAGTGATTTGGGTTGACATGATCATGATGGTCACTATGATCATGCTAGTTAATGGAGGAGTTCTGATGAGTACACATGTATCAGCCGTGGATGCACGAAGAACATTCGGTCGTCTGCTAAACATTGTCTCGTTGAGGCACGAGGAAATCGTCATCGAACGTGACGGCAAAGCGATTGCCAAACTGGTCAGCTACGAACAACCCACCGAGACTGTTTCCGGCGGCAAGCAGGACCTGCGCAAGGCGCGTGGTCTTGGCCGAAAACTGTGGGCCGACATTGATACGGATGCATACCTTCGTAAGGAGCGTGAGGCGTGGGACTGAACGGACTCGACCTCACGTCTGAAACAACGCTGTTCATCGATACCGCCCCGCTGATTTACTTCTTCGAGGAGCATCCCGACCACATCGAATCCCTTTCACTGTTCTTCGATGCTGTCACGGAAAGCGGGGCTCGGCTGGTCACATCGATGATTACCTACATCGAAGTCCTTGTGCATCCCGAGCGCGCAGGGGAGGGTATACTCGCGGCAAAATACCGAAACTTCCTGACCAACTCGGAGCAGATCAGTCTGTACCCCCTGAACCTCCCCGTTGCCGACGCCTGCGCCAAATTGCGCGCACAGCATAAGCTCAAGACACCCGACGCCATTCAACTGGCCGTGGCCGCCACCTGCGGCGCCGACATTGTCCTCACAAATGACGCCGCATGGAAAACCGTTCCCGGCTTCCGCGTCATTCTCGTGACCGAGCTCAAAGACTGCGAGTAGTCTAGACGCCTACCAGGCCAGTTCCGTAGGGCCCACTCCGTAGCCGCCTGCTTGCCCCGCACCGTGCCGAGGAACGAGGTTCTGGTGCAAGGGCGCCCGCAGGTGGATTCCCTGTCCCGTTCGCGCGCAGATCCTGGAGATCCACGGGCTGGCGCCCACGGCTACGTGTCTCGGGCCCAGCGCGTCTTCTTCCCCGTACCAAGCGTCGGCCTGTCTCCCTTCGGTCGGCTGGGTCGTTGGGTCGTTGGGTCCTTGGGTCCTTGGGTCCTTGGGTATTTGGGTATTTGGGTATTTGGGTATTTGGGTACTTGGGTCCTTGGGTATTTTCCCACCTTTCCCTCGTGCGCAAACAAGAAAGTTCCCGTGCGCAATCATGGGTATCTTTCGCTTGCTCGATTCGGGACAATGGATGCCACGAATGAGGAATCTGATTTTAGTGTTGCTGGCGACCACGGTGCTGTTGAGCGGGGATGTGTCCGCCGATGCGTTGCCGCGCGTGCTTCTGCTGGGAGACTCCATCTCGCTTGGCTACGATCAGCCCACGCGTGATCTTCTTGTCGGAACAGCGAGCGTGCATCGCCCCCCGGAGAACTGCCAATCCACCGAGTACGGACTGGTGCGGATCGAGACATGGCTGGGCACTTCATCCTGGGATGTCATTCATTTTAACTGGGGCATCTGGGACGCGCATCACTTCAGCTCGGACGATACATTCAGGACCACGCATGTGGAGTATGAACAGAACCTGAGCACGCTGGTGGCCCGACTCAAGCTCACCGGTGCCCAACTGATCTGGGCCAGCACGACACCGTTGCAGGGGCGAACTGACGTGTCCGGTATATGGGTAGAAGAAGCGGAGATACCCATCCGCAATGCCATCGCCTATCAGGTGATGGTCGATAACGGCATTGCTATCAATGATCTCTACGCAGAGATGCTCCCGCATCTGGCTCAGCTCCAAAGTGCCGATAACGTGCATTTTACACCCGCAGGCTACGATTTTCTCGCGCAACGCGTGGCCGATAGCATCTTGTCTGGCGAGCCAGTTCCCGATTATGTTGGCATGACCCGGACAAACGCAGAGGCAGTCATCGTGGCCGACGGATTTACCCTTGGCACCACCACCACGGCGTATAGCGAAACGGTGGCCACAGGTATCGTGATCAGCCAGGATCCGGAAGCGAACCGACTGGCCTCGCCGGGTTCAGCGGTTGGCCTCGTTGTTTCGCTTGGAAACGTCAGGGCCACCGTGCCGGATGTCGTCGGTCAGGATCAGACGACCGCCGAAGCCGCGATCGTTGCGTCAAACTTGGTTGCGGTGGTGACCTATGCCTCCATCGACAGCGTTCCCGCCGGTGATGTGATCAGTCAGACCCTGGCCGGCGGGACGGATGTCCTCGCGGGTTCATCCGTTGGGATCGAGGTCTCTCGGGGCGAGGTGGCCGAAGTGCAATACTGGCGACTTGATGACGGCAGCGGAAGCACGGCCACCAACGCGATACCCGGAGGCCATACGGGCATGCTTGTTGGCTCGCCGACCTGGATCACCAGCGGTCTGCCGCCGGGCCTGCCTTCGACGGCCGCGCTCGATTTTGACCCGGGCGAACATCTCGATGGCGGCAACATTAACCTGAGCTCAACCAGCACCGGCGGCGAAGTCACCGTGTCGATGTGGCTCAAGCCCGATACCCTCGACGGCGACAAGCGGATTATCGGTCAACTCAGCGGCGCGGCGTCCCAGTCCGGCGCGGTGGGCATTGGGCAGAGCTTTGGCGTCGGGGCGCTGTGGGTCTGGGACGGCGCCACTTTGAAGGGGCTCAGCAGCGCGGGTGCATTGCGTACCAATTTATGGCAGCATCTGGCCCTGGTGTGGGACAGCGGCCAAGTCACCGCCTACGTGAACGGGGTGGCGCAGTTGACCGCCACGGCGAACTTTGAATTCGGTGCGACCAACGGCAAT
>JBLHHU010000313.1:0-3875 GCA_047615735.1 Kiritimatiellia bacterium
AGTGTCGTAGATATAAATGTGGCTCAAAGTCTCGGGAGCCTGTGCAATAATGCTTGGTTCGTCAATTGTTGCTGCTTTTAGGGGCAGCGTGAGCGTGAACGTGCTTCCTTTGCCTAACGTCGTCTCCATATCAAGCGAACCGCCCATGCGTTGCGCCAAATCGAAAGAGATAGCGAGGCCCAAACCTGTCCCACCATAGCGCCGTGTCACCGTGCCATCTCCTTGAGAAAACGGTTTGAACAGGAGTTCCTTCGCTTGTTCACCAATCCCTGGTCCAGTATCGGTCACGGCCAACTGTATAACATCGGGTTTCGAAGCGTGACGCTGAATAGACAAAACAATGTGTCCCGTTACAGTGAATTTGAACGCATTGCTCAGCAAGTTCATAAGGATCTGAGAAACGCGATACGGGTCCCCACTTAAACGCTTAGGGAGGCGCGGGTCAGTCTGCACAAATAGCTTTGGCTTACCTTCGATTTTCTGGCCAAGTAGAAAAACGCTAACCACGCTTTGAATGACGTCCTCAATTTCAAAAGGAATGTCCTCCAACGTCATCTCGTTCGCTTCGATTTTGGAGAAATCCAACACGTCGTTGATAACATGCAACAAGCTGCCACCTGCGTTTCGGATACGCTTTAGTCGCTCACGTTCCTCATCACGCGGACTGTCCAACATCATCAAGTCGGCAAGCCCCAGTATGCCATTGATAGGTGTCCGTATCTCGTGGCTGATGTTCGCCAAGAAATCGCCCTTAGCTCTGTTTGCCTGATCTTTCTCAATATTCGCAGTTACCAGTTCTTGATTACGCGCTTCGAGTTTTTGCAACGCCGCGAACTCACGTTGGCGCACAATTGTAATGGCTCCGGCTGTCAGAAGAGTAATAAGCGATAGAATAATGATCAGGTATGTGAACTGACGGGAAAGGCCTGCAATAAGCGAGTTCACGGGCAGTTTTACAACGTGGATGCCTCTCGCATCACCTACTTTCCAGTCTGTCTTAGAAGACGCTGGATGGCTGTTATGGCATGCCACGCAGGCTGCCTTCATTCTGATCGTACTGGCATAGTTGAGTTGATCGTTTTTACCGCGGTCGGCACGATCAAATTCGAAGTATTCATCGCCATTTTCTAAGTTGACCGCTTGAAACGCACGGCTTTCGAAACCAGAAAATACTCGTTTTTCTCTCCATGTAAACGGGTGCTCACTCAGCATGGCAGCCGTGAAATTACTACCGTTTTCGGAAAGATAATCTGCGAAATTAATCGTCAATGTCGCAGGGAACGGCAGAGCATTCTCGACATTCTCAACGTCATGCGTAAACCTAACTTTGTCTGGGTCTACATTGGAAAGGACCTGAGTGGCATAGAATGCTTGCGTGCTAAGGAGTACACCAGAGTAAACACGCGCATTTTCAAGCATGGCTTCGTCATGCATCCGTTTTTGCATTATTGATAAGTAATACAACAACGCCCCACCGATGATCAAAACGACAACGATAAATGGAAGGATCGACGGCCTAGCACATTTCTGATTTCTAGATGTATCGATTTTGGTGTCGCTCATTATGCTGTATCCTCAGAGCGTAAGCTAAAGCGTTAGATGAACAATAAGGCCAAACTAAGGCTGATCAAGTGGCATGGCTGCGCAAGGCTTGTCCTCGTCGATCGCGCCTGAGGCAACTATGATGAAATTCAGTTTGGTGCTGACTTATTTCTAGTTCTGCCTTGCTTGGTGGTCCGTCAATATGTGTCTGAGGTCAGCGCCTATGGATCCAAATAGGGTAATTTGATAAGTAAAAGAGTGTTTCTGTATCATCGTAACCACCGAGGAGTATCCGTGTTGGTCAACTGGGTTTTTCAGCCCAGATCCGGTCATCTCGTAAAAGGACATCGGTGAGTACAACAAGCTTTAAACCGCGACAGATCCAGTTTTGTACTGATCAGACACCAAAGATCCGTTTTGGAGCGAACGGGGTCATAATTCGCAATGATCGCTAAGGCCTGTTTTCCATCCGTTGTAGTCGTTCATGCACATTCGCAGCACCTGATTCTTTGGGCTCGAACCGGATTTTTGCTGCGGTTGCGACTTCAGTCTTAACGGCTACTTTGTTGGGGTATCTCAGGCCTTCCTGCGGATACAATCATCGGATCAAGTTTTAGGCCGCTCGCCAGTTTAATACGACTTTCCCCGATTGCCCTGATTTCATCGCAGCGAAGCCGTCGGCGTAGTCCTTGACCGCAAAGCGGTGTGTGATGACGCCAGACACGTCCAGCCCGTTTTGCAACATAGCGATCATCTTGTACCACGTCTCAAAAATCTCGCGCCCATAGATGCCTTTCAAGGTGATCGCCTTGAAGACTATCCGGCTCCAATCGACAGGGCTTTTGCCCGGTGGAATCCCAAGTAACGCGATACGTCCGCCCATCACCATAGCTTCGACCATTTGATCAAGCGCAATTTGATTGCCCGACATTTCTAGGCCGACATCAAAACCCTGCATGATTTTCAACTGCGCTTGAATGTCGGCCAAATCGGTTTTTGTTACGTTAACTGGCGTTACATCTGCAACTTTCGCGGCCAGATCGAGGCGATCTTGGTTGATATCCGTGATTACCACATTGCGCGCGCCCGCGTGCCGCGCAACAGCCGCCGCCATAATGCCGATTGGGCCAGCGCCGGTGATTAACACGTCTTCCCCCACCAGATCGAACGACAGGGCAGTGTGAACGGCATTGCCCAATGGATCAAGGATCGCACCGATATCGTCACTGATTTCGTCCGGTAAAGGCACAACGTTGAAGGCAGGGAGACGCAGATATTCAGCGAATGCGCCTTGCTCGTTCACGCCAATACCGCGTGTTTCTGGGTCAAGGTGGAATTTTCCGGCACGACTTTGACGTGATTGTTTACCAATCAGATGACCTTCGCCACTACACCTTTGCCCCAGATTTAATCCTTCAACATTACGCCCAAGCTCAACGATTTCCCCCGCAAACTCGTGCCCTGTGATCAATGGAATAGGGACAGTCTTCTTGGCCCATTCATCCCAGTTCCAGATATGGATGTCTGTTCCACAAATGCCCGTCTTGTTGATGCGGATCAGCACGTCGTCAGGCCCAACCTCTGGCACTGGAGCGGTTTGCAACCATAGGCCTTCGCGGGCGTGCGCCTTGACCAGTGCTTTCATTTCCTTGCTCATTTTAAGACCCCAACTGCTTTCCCTGCGATCTTGAATGCCGTCAGGGCGTTATCCAGATCATCCTTCGTTAGTGCCGCGTTCATCTGCGTGCGAATGCGGGCTTGGCCGCGCGGAACAACCGGGAAGAAGAACCCGCTGACATAGACGCCTTCATCAAAGAGGCGTGCGGCCATGTCTTGTGCCAAATGCGCCTCCCCCAACATGACGGGAATGATCGGATGTTCGCCGGGCAGCAGATCGAAGCCCAAACGAGTCAAGCCTGCACGCCAGTAGGCTGCATTTTCAAACAGTTGCGCACGTAGGTCGTCACCTTCCTCGACCAGCCGGATGGCTTCGATCCCAGCAGCTACGATGGAGGGAGGCAGGGAATTAGAGAACAGATAGGGACGCGCACGCTGGCGCAGCAGGTCAATTATGGGCTGTGGTCCGGCAACATAGCCGCCGATTGCACCGCCGAGAGCCTTGCCGAGCGTGCCCGTCAGAATATCGACATCGACACCAAAATGCGCAGGAGTGCCGGCCCCTTTTGGCCCCATGAAGCCGGTGGAATGGCAATCATCGACCATGACAAGTGCGCCGTAAGCCTCTGCCAACTTGGTGATCTCCGGCAGTTTGGCAAGATAGCCATCCATGCTAAACACCCCGTCTGTGGCGATCATAATGAAACGTGCGCCAC
>JBLHHU010000314.1:0-3834 GCA_047615735.1 Kiritimatiellia bacterium
GCGCCGACGAGAAGGGACCAATCAGCGTCGCCGAAGCCCTCATTGGCGTCGGACGTCATCGTGACGGAGTTCAGCAGCGGGAAAGCGCAGTCGTCGAGTTCCATTTTAACGCCGTTTAGGGCGCCCATGGCTTGCTCGAGCTCGATCAAGTTGAGGTCGACTTTGGTGTTGGGGCCGAACATTTGGCCGGAGGCGATTCGAAACAAGAGGGCGTAGCCAATTTGGCCTGCGGCTCCGGTGATTGCGACGCGTACTGAGTTACTCATTTTATGGTTCCGTGGGGTTAGCGTTTTCGATAAACAACCATCATAGCCTGAGGGTGATTCTGCGCAACCGAAAAAGGGCTAAAACGTGGTATTTGAGTCCGTTTAAGAGGCCTCAGGCGTCGCTAGCAGGTCCTTGATCGGGCCTGCGTTGGCGACAGCATTGCCGTGGGCGTGGTTGTTGGCGACAATGGTCAGCGAAAGCGCGTTTTCGGCTAATCGGCGCGCACGTTCGACGATGGCTTCGATTTCCGTGGCTTGATAGTGGTAGTCATAACGTCCACCCGCTTCAGGCTCTCGGCTGGTCCATGCCGTTCGGTTGCGACCGTGTAAACGTAGGTAGGCGTGTCGGCCGACGTTTGTTCGTGTCAGGTTGAAGCCGTCGCGTCCGGCGGGATAGTCGAGATTGGCAACATTGACCCCCAGATTGTCGAGAAAACGTAGAGCGCCGGGTGCCTGCCAGCTGTTGTGACGCAGTTCGAGGGTCAGCCTGTCATATCGCATAGGCGTCGGCGACGCGTTGCAGATGATTGCGTTGATTCGGCTCGTCGCGAAAGGCGCTGCTGAATTGGGCCAGAAAATGGGGCAGACGACCGTCTTCGGTCAACGGAATGAATGCGCGCCGGAAATGGGCTGTCATTTCGGCGTCGATGCGCTGTTGATGTGTGACATGCTGGTGGAGCTTTGCGGTGAACGTGAAATTAGGAAGGTCGATGGTGCGGCGCAGCCATGATACGGCCGTCATGGGGTCGGGTGGGCGGTAGGTGGTGCTGTTAATTTCAAGCACATCAACGCGTTCAGCCATGTAGCGCAGTTTGTGGCGCGTTCCCGATGGATAGACGGGACCTTCCCAGTCGAGGTAGGACCATCCTGAGCAACCAACGGCGATGGGCGTTGCGTGCGTCATGGGTGTCGGCGGCGCAGGCGTCCGATGATATCACAGAAGACGTAGCGTCATTTCCAGCCTATCCGGAACACACAGCCTCTGGATAGACGCTCCGGGTGCTACTATTGAGCTTCTTCATCGAAGATCGGCGGTGGGGGCGGCGGTGGAGGCACGACGCCAATGACGTCTGTCTCAGTCCTGGATGTCTCGCGCGTGGACGAAGATGTGCTGCCGACGTTTTCCATTTCTGTAGATCCACCCAGTCGGATATTCATGTCGCGGATAACCATTTCGCCGAGTCGTGACGACAGCACGGAAGGTCTTGGTCGGAATGCGTCACGTGTTCCTTCAAAGGGATTCTTCCCAGCGATCAAATTCGCAATTGAGAACGGCACACGCACGCGAACGCCTACAAAAAATTCGGTATGGTTGAGGTCCTCGTTTTCGAAGACTTCCGCATCCACCAGAAAACCGTCACCCAACTGGATTTCGATTCGTCCTTTGACGCCTTCTTTGTCGTCCCCAAAAGGGTTGTCGAAATCTTGATAACCGACAAAAACGCGGGTGGTGACATGTTCTTCGAAAACGGGAACGCGCACACCAATCTCGGCATCGAATCCTTCGAGCGCGGCTTCAAACTCTTCGAAAAGGCGCGCCGTTGTGGTGGTTCTTGTGACGGTGGTACGGTCTTGCAGAATTGCGGTTCCACTGACATAGGGCGCGCCGGTTGATGCGCGACGCGTTGAAGAAACCTCGGTGGTTTCACGGGAGGAAATAACCTTCTGCTCGTCATCCGGGTAATAGAAGTTCGCACGAACGTCGACCCAGCTGGAAAGCAGTTCAATCCCTCCGCCAACCTGCTCAAATCGATTGTTATGCGTGCTCGAGCGAGAATCGTAGAACCCGTTTACGCCGACAATCAGTTGGCCATCGGCAACGAGTTTGCGCACCGCAAGGCCAATATTGAATTCTTCCTCGTGGTCATCATTGAACGAGACGCGTGGATTCAAGAACACCAGCGCATCCTCATTGTGCCATAGGGGGAGCACGGCATCCGCCATTCCTCGCGTTTGCGTGTCACTGCCATGCACACCCAGCATAATACCGCCGATGTTGACCAAGGGAAAGTCTTCCGTCTGCGCGTGTAGCGCCGTTGCCGAAAAACAAACAACCACTGACAACCAAAATCCTACAACCAATTGTTTCAGCTTCATAATCGCTCCTAGTGTTCGTGTACTGTGGCCCCATTGCTAGTCTTTACCAGATAGGGTGTTGAAATTAATCAATCACCCCAAATTCTACAAGTCTAAATTTACTCATATCCGCCTCGCACATCTCCAGTGGCTTTCATGTACGTGTTTGGGTCAACATTCGTGCTTTTGTGGCTTTGTGGATGTTAAGGGTGAATCCTTTGCCATTCGGGAAGGTCTGCACTGTGGCGCGGACTTCGATGACGGGATAGCGTACCGTGGCCAGTCCGTATTGGTGATAGGCGCGCGCAAACATTTCGGTTTCGACCATGCCGCTGTGGTCGACCAGTGTCAAAAATTTCATTTGCTCACCGCTGTCATGGTAGACAACGCGTGTGACAACGATGAGACCACAGCAGGTCACGGTTTTTCCTGGATGCTTGTGCAAGTCGCTAAGGGGCGTGTAGGTGCTCCAGTCAATGCCGGGGAAGCGTGCAAGCGGGTGGTCGCTGACGGTGTAGCCGAGCAGGTCGTGTTCGACATTGAGTTGATCGAGGGCGGTGGGTTCGGTGCGCGTCAAGCCGGGCGCGCTGAGTTCAGGGCGAGAGCCATCCAGCAGGGCGTGATGGGTTGGGGTGCTGTTGCGATCAGCCTGCGCCGCCTGATTGAGGTGCTGCAGTTCCCAGAAACGTTCGGTTCGCGAGGCGACGGGGCCTGTGTCGCCCTGCCAACGGCCGTCGAGTGCGCCGATCACGAGCAGCAACTCTGCATCCTTGGCGTTGGGTTGAGTGCGCCGGTGAAGGTCGGCCACTGATGTAAAGGGGCCCCGTCGGCGTTCGCGCTCGATACGGGCGATGGTCGCTTTGCGTAGGCCTTTGATCGCACTCAGGGGTATGCGGATCGCGCCATCTTCCATGTGAAAGCGTGGGCCGGGATGATTGACGTGCGGTGGGCGCATGCGGATGCCCAGGCGGTGACATTCCAGAATGTAGACGAGCGCTGAATAGAAGCCTTTGCCGTTACTCAAGACGGCGGCCATGAACTCGGCGGGGTAATACAGCTTCATCCATGCCGACTGATAGGCTTCAACGCCGTAGGCGGTGCTGTGTGCTTTGCAGAAGGAAAAGCCATGGAAGCCACAGACAAGTTCCCAGACCTTGTGAATGTCTTCGGCAGAGCGGTTGTTCGCCTGCGCGCAGCTGTTGAAGCGCTGGCCCAGTTCGGCGACGCGCTCCCAGTTTTCTTTGTTCAGTGCGCGCCGTAGCAAGTCGCCTTCGTCGGGCGGCATGCCCGCAAAGCATTCACAGATCTGTAGCACCTGTTCTTCGTAGACCAGCATGCCGCAGGTGCATTTGAGGCAGGGAATGAGTGAGGGATGTGCATAGGTAATCGGCTCAATGCCTTGATAGCGCAGTGCAAACTGCTGTTTTTTGTTCTGATTGGCGGCGCCGGGGCGAATGACGCTGACGATGGCAATAAGCGTATCGATGTCACG
>JBLHHU010000315.1:0-3802 GCA_047615735.1 Kiritimatiellia bacterium
GTGGCGTTGGCAAGCAGGCGTGCGACGGCCGTTTCAGCGTCCCCCAGAATCTCCAATGCACACTGGGTTTCGCATTCCTTGAAGGCGCGTCGAATCAATAATTGGTCCTCGATGTCATCGTCAATTATCAGGACACGATTCAGGTGAGTGGTCATGACGCACCATCGTTTGATTTCTGTTGTTGGCGCGGTAATGTCACTGAAAACGTTGTGCCATCGCCCGGTTGGCTCTGGACGGATATCGTGCCGTGGTGACGGTCGACGATTTTGCGGCAGATGGCGAGACCTATGCCCGAGCCGGAATAGGCGTGTTTGGCATGCAAGCGCTGAAAAATTCCAAAAATGCGATCGCTGTGCTTCTCGTCGAAACCAATGCCGTTGTCGCTAACCAGAAAGGTGACATTGTCGTCTTCTCGCGTCGTGTCCGGTTCAATGCATACGGTGACAGGCACATCGGGGCGGCGGAACTTGATGGCGTTACCGATCAGGTTTTGAAGCAATTGACGTAGTTGTGAAGCGTCGGCATCGATCACCGGAAGGGGCTTTAGTTCGACACGGGCGGCGGCGTCTTCAATGGCGAATTCAAGGTCGATTAACACATCGCTGCAGAGCTTCTGTAAATCGACGGGCTCGAAGGGATTGCTGCGTATTGTGACACGCGAAATTTCGAGCAGATCCTGGACGAGTGTTTGCATGCGCTGCGCTGCGTTTTGCATGAAACGCAAAAACTCGCGGCCTTCATCCGATAGGCGCTCTTTGTCTGTGTCGACCAAGAGCTCGGCGAAGGTGCTGATTTTTCGCAAGGGCTCTTGCAAATCATGCGACGCGATATAGGCAAATTGTTCCAATTCGCTGTTTGACGATTCAAGTTCTTCGCTGCGCAGAAAAAGCGTCTGTCGGGCGGCAGACAATTCGGAAATGTCGCGCGACATGGTGATGAGCCCGACCGTCTTTCCGTGGCTATCTAGAAAAGGCGCTTTGGTCGTTAACATGGTCATGTGGCGCCCACCGATGGTCAGTGATTCTTCAAAGGTCTTTGCGTCGCCCGTCGCTATGATCGAACGATCCAGTTGCTGTCGGTGAAGCGCATCCTGTTCCGAAAACAGGCTCGTCGCCGTTTTGCCTAGGATGTCGTCGAGCGATTTTTCAAAACGCGACGCGGCGATGGTGTTGACCAGCGTGTATTCGCCGTTGAGGTTGGTTACCAAAACGGAGTCTGGACTCTGGTCGAGCACGGCGCTCAGCACTTCATGGGTTTCGCGTTCGCGCCGCTCAGCCGATTTTGTGCGCGTAATGTCGGTGTGGGTGCCCACCATGCGCTTGGGTTGTCCATCCGGGTGCCATTCAATAACCTGACCGCGGGTCAGCACCCAAACAATATGTCCGTCACGATGATGGAAGCGAATTTCTTCGCGAAAGGGCGTTTCACCCTTGCTTAGCACATGTTTTTCGAGCGCGTCGGTCATTTTTTGGACGTCGTCTTTATGAATAATTTCCTGCCAGGCAGATGGGTGATGGGGCTGCGTTTTAGGATCAATGCCGAAGACTTCCCAGAATCGCGGGCTCATATATTCGAAGTCATCGGTCAGAAGCCAATCCCATACGCCATCCGTACAGCTATTCAGCCAGAGGCGCGTCAGGTCCTGGGTGCGATGTATTTCTTCTTCTGCGATTTCATGAACAGTAAGTTCTTTGGTAAGCTGTTCCTTCCTATCAAGCGTTTCGCGCAGACGTTCGGCGATCTTGTCAAATGCATCGGCAAGGTCGGTCAACTCGTCTTTGGGGGTCAGGTTGATGCGATGATCGAAATCGCCATCGGCGACCGCTTGCATGCCTTCGAAGATGCGTTCCACGCGTCGCGCGAGACGTCGTCCTGCGCAGAAGGCCACTAGGCCTGCAACAAGCGCGAGTAGGGTGATCACGCCAATTACGGTCGTTCCGATCACGCGCGTGACGTGTCGATATCGGTCGTTCAGTTCTTGTTTTTGGTTACGTGTTTCATCGCCGAGTGTGTTGAGCGCTTCCTCAATGGTGTTGAACGCGGGAACGCCTGACGGGGTGTTTAGGCCAGATTGAAGGCGGCGTTGTGCTTTTGCCGCAGCAGCGACGTCCAATTGCCCGTTTCTGCTTGTACTGTGCTGAATGGCGAGGGCCATGGCATCCGAGGCGTCGCGCCAACGATCGGGGTGTTCCAAAGGGCGTGATTCGTCCTGGCGCTGCAACAGGCTTTGCAGCGTCTGCGTGATTCGTCCCATGTTGTCGCATGCCGCGAGGTCCTCGCTGAAGCGGTCGGCGTGGATGACCGCGAGAAACACACCGCTGGCGACGACAAGCGGCAAGCCGATTGCCCCGGTAATGAGCAAACGCGTCTTGGTCTTGATGCGCATGTTCTGAAGACTTTCTTAGGTGCTGTGCAAACGCGTGAGTTGGTTCTCCACCGTGGTGACGAGTTGATCGTCCGTCCATGGTTTACGAAGCAGCGGAATAGCGAAACCTTTGAGAATCTCTTCTGTCGCCTTGTCGGTCTGCCCCCCGGTGATGGCGATGATTGGGATCTGCCGTAGCTCTTGAGACGCTTTCACTTCTGAAATAAGCGCCACGCCGCCTAATTTTGGCATATTTAAATCAACGATCAATAAATCGGGCGCCGCATTAAGTAAGTGCTCAAAGGCCTCTGTACCATCTGAACAGGTGTTGACCTCATAGCCCGTCTTCGTCAGGTAGAGGCGGCAGACCTGTCGGATGACCTCTTCGTCGTCGACGACCAGAATAGATGGAGCCTTGGACGTGGGTAAACCAATGGACGCCTGCGTACCGCGGTCGCGATCGGCGACTGGGCTATTGAGGCATAAGTCGCCGTCGTGAAGTTCCGTGATCTGCTTGGTGATGGCGAGTCCGAGGCCGGTCCCGTCAATGTGGTCGCCAACGCGATAATAACGTTCAGTGACATGCTCAATGTGCTCAGGGGGAATGCCGGGCCCGTTGTCCGTGACGGTGCAGCGTATCCGTGTGGCATCATCGGCATCGGGGTGCACGTGTACGTCGATTTGGTCGCCCGCAGCCGAGTATTTCAACGCGTTTTGCAGCAGATTAAAAAGGGCACGCTCGAGTTTGTCGGGGTCACCAGAAACAAACGTCGGCGGCATGGTGTTGTCGTAGGCAAACGTAACGCCCCGTTTGGCTGCGCTGTTTTCGAGGGCCAACAAAACGTGGTCAACGAATCGGTTAAATTGAATCGAAACGCGGTGCATGACAACGCGTTGTGTGTCGATGCGGCTGAGGTCGAGTATATCTTCGACGGTATGCTTCATGCGCTTGCAGTCATCGTTCAGCATGTGTAGGTAGTCGCGCATTTTGTCGGTGACCGCGCCGCCGGTGCCATCGAGGATGTTGCCGACGGTGTAAATCATTGATGTGAGCGGCGTACGTAGTTCGTGCGAGACATTGTAGATGAATTCGCTTTTAGCCCGACCGTGTTCCTCCAGTCGATCGACGGCGTCGCGCAGCTCATGTGTGCGCGCCTCAATCAAGCTTTCGAGGTTGTCGCGATGTTGGGATAACTCGTGCCGGAACTGTTGACGTTCGATGGCGTGCCCAATTTCGCGTGCCAGTGCCACGCCTGTCATTTCCGTTTTCGAAATAAAACCCTGCGCGCCACTGCGCACCGCCTGGCGTCCGACGTCGAGGTCGCTGTGATCCGTGACCACAACGATGGGCATCGATGGGAATTTGTTGGTGATAAGCTCAACGGTTTCGACACCGGCGGAATCGGGCAGCGTCAGGTCGAGTACGGCGACGTTGTA
>JBLHHU010000316.1:0-3779 GCA_047615735.1 Kiritimatiellia bacterium
GTTGATGTTGTCACGCGTACGCTCGCGGTCGCCGGTTGAAATTGTGTCGAGGTCAACAAAGAGGCCTTGTGACGGCTCGTCCATCTGAATCAGTGGGTTAGCGCGATTGTGGAGGACCTTGGCGAGGTCGCCCACGCCACCCATGTTTTTGGCCTGCCATCGCAGAATGACACGATCGCTACCGGGTTGGGGAGACCGGCCGTCGGCCAGGCCGAACATCAGGCCATAATCAGAATCGGTCGCAATTTTGACCGTGGTTTGATTGTACGCCCCTTCGGGCCAGCTCACCATATCCAGAACGATGCCTGTTTCGCCCTGCAGGCGCTGGCGTGCCGCGTTGAGGTCGCGATCAATGCGTTGTTGATACTCTTTTTCTGTTTCGTAGGTGCCGGTTTCGGCGTTGTACAGGCGCGTGACGGAGGCCAAATCCAAGCGGCCCTGCGGATTGGATGCCACGTGTGTGGCGAGTGTGTCGGCCATCGATGAGACGGTGACAAGCGGGTGTTGCGCTGCCTGCTTGATTTCGTCCCAGGACATGAATTCGGCATCCTTGCCGGAAGCTGCGTTGTCCGCAATCCACGACGTGGCGATGCCGATTACCGCGGGTGCGCCGTACTGCTCAAGAACGGGCAAAACGTTGTATAAGAATGACTTGTGTCCATGGTCGAAGGAGAGAAGCAGTGGTTTTTTGGGAAGCGGCGTGGCGTCACGCTTTGCGGCGGCAATCGCTGCGCTGCCCACAAAGTTGTAGTCGTGACCGCGAAGATATTCCAGATGGCTGATCAGTTCGGAAAGCGGCGTCGCGCTCACATCGGACGTTTTGGTCAGCGGGACATCGTAATAGGCGAGGCCAACGACGTGCGACTCCGGCCCTGCGCCTGTGTCGACAGAAAGCGCGAGCCCAGAGGCGTCGAGCATGCCTGATTTGGCCTTCTTGTCTGCTTCTTTCCATGCCGAGCGTTGCGCGTTCATGGCTTTTTCTAGTTTCGCGACGACGTCGCCAGCCACACCGCTCTTGGCGTTCTGGGCCAATTCGAGGGCGAGGCTCGTGCAGCCCAGCTCGGCGAGAGTCTTGATTCGCAAGTTGAGCGCATCGGCGTGGTCGGGAGCGTGTCCGTGCGCGGCCGTTACGCTACGAAGGGCGGCCATGGTGTCACCTGCTGCCATTTTTGATTTGGCGTTCGCAAACAACAGATCCGGGTTGGTTGGAAATTTCTGTAACAAGTTCGCAATGCGCTCTTCGGTCAACCCGGCCCCATCCGACATGGCCAGCGATGAAACGATGCCATTGGCCGCCACGGCGTTGTTCGGGTCGCGCTCCAGAATGGTTTGGAAGATCGTGGCCGACTGATCGTACAGCTTCTGTTCGGCATAGGCTACGCCGACTTTGCTCAGTGCGTCATCTGACAGCGGTGTAGCCTCTTTTGCGAACGTTTCAAAGGTTTTGGTGAGCTGCGCGTGTTGTCCCGCCTTACTGCCGGCCTGAACGAAGGCTTCCGCGATCTGCGGTGCCTGATCGGAAAGTGTAAGCGCCCGCGAAAGGGCCTTAAAAGCTGCTTGGGGCTCAGCTTTTAAGGCAGATTCAAACAATAACAGCGCTTGTATGGCTTCGAGGTTGGTTGTGCCGGCTTGCTGCTTAAGGAGTTTGTCGTAAATCGCGATGGCTTGTTGGGTTTCCTTGCGGATGCGATGAATACGACCCTTGAGCGCCAGAGCCTCGGTGTCATCTGGATTTTTCGCGAGCTGGCTTTCGGCCACTTGCATGGCGTCATCGAGTTTGCCTGCCGCGATCAGAGCCTCGGGCTGGTTCTGCGTGCCGCCGACTTCACGTTCGAGCAAACTAAGAAAATTCGACGCAAATTCGTCCTCGGGCTGCAATTCGAGCAAATGTGTATATGTTTCGGTTGCGCCGATGTTGTCTTTGATCTTGCGCTGAACGGCACCTTTGAGGCGCAGCAGCTTCGGGTCGTCTGGCGCGCTGGCCAGACCGTCGTTAAGTCGCTGAAGGGCTTGGTCGAATTTCTGAGCTTTGAAAAGCGTCGTGGCTTCACCGTAAACCGCGGCCACGGCCTCCGGCGTATCGACGTCGCCACTATCGGCGCGTGCGGTCATCGAAAAGAACGGGGTGGATGCTAAAACAAGGATGGCCATCGCACGTCTTGTTCTAGCGCCAACTGTGGAGTGGTGTTTAGTTTTCACAGAAAAAAGAATAAACCTGATCGCGTGAAGTGCCAAGCCCGATCTGCCCTAATTTTGTGATTTTTTGCGATCGACCCACAAATGCGTCGATCGACTCCTCGTTTGCGCAATTCATAGGCTCGACAAATACGGTCTGAAAGGCATAATGGGCGCTTGCTTTGAAAATGGTTGCACGGAAACTATTCGGGAGAATCGAATGATACTTAAACGACGGCGAGCCGGTCTTTTACTGGCATCTTGCAGTACCTTTATGATGGCGGCGTCAAGCGTTGTCGCTCAGACCGTGGAGGGTGCTACCGCCAGTCCTGTTGGGCTAACGTGGCGCGAAATCCTGCGAAGTGGGGGCGTTCCGCTCTATTCGATTGCAGGTCTTCTGTGTGTCATGTCGGTTCTTACTGTGGCGCTTGTGATTTATTTCACCATTGTTCTACGCCCCAGTCAGGTTGCTCCGTTGGCGTTGGAACGCAGCATCATCGACTCCATTCGTCAGGGCTCCCTTGATTCGGCTCGCAAGGCGTGCGAGCACCAGCCCAGTCCGTTGTCGGCCGTAACCCTCTCCGCCATGGATTACATGCGCGATGTTCCCCATGTCGACGCCTCTTTAATGAAAGACATCATGGAAGGCGAGGGTGCGCGCCAGTCGGAAAGCATCCAAGGTCAAACCCAGTACCTGCTGGATGTCGCCGTTGTTTCACCAATGGTTGGATTGCTCGGTACCGTGATGGGTATGATGCGTGCCTTCAGCGCCATCGCCACGGATATCGCCAGCGCCAAACCGATCGTGTTGGCCGAAGGCGTCTCGCAGGCGCTGTTGACCACGGCCTGGGGTCTCACCCTCGGCATTCCGGCCATGATCGCTTACGCCTTTTTCCGCCGTCGCTCCTCCATGGTGGTCTCCCATCTTGAATCGGCTTCGACCGATGTGTTGATCGCGCTCCAAATCCGGAGAGAAGGATGAATTTCCGCAAACAGCGCACCAGCCCGGATCCCGGGTTTCAAATTGCGCCGATGATTGATGTGATTTTCCTGCTGCTCTGCTTTTTTGTCGCCAGTCAGCTTTTTTCGCAGTGGGAAATGGAAATCGATATCACTCTTCCCACCGCCGAAACGGGACAGATTCCTGAGCGACTGCCGGGCGAAGTGATCATCAACATTCTCGAAGACGGCTCCAAGTTGGTGAACAGTCGTGCGCTGGATGATGCCGGTCTCGAATCATTGCTGACGCGCATCGTCAAACTGTTCCCCGGGCAGCCCGTGCTCATCCGCGCCGACAAGCGCACGGATTACGAATACATTATTGGCGTGCTCGACATGTGTCGCAAACAGGATATCTGGAACATTTCCTTCGCTACGATTGCCGCGGAGGAACCTGCGCCAAGCGGTTCGTAAGGGACGTCGGGCGCCGCATCAATCGCGTGATGGAAACGCTTTCGAATTAATCTCATGAAGTCGGCCAACCACCATACCGTACACGCTGCTTGCTGGGTCGGACTCGTCCTTCTGACCCACGCCGCTGCATTCGGGAACCCCGCTCTCAACGAAGAGGCGAAACGCCAATTGGCCGATGGCCTCTACGCGCG
>JBLHHU010000317.1:0-3773 GCA_047615735.1 Kiritimatiellia bacterium
CCCAAAAAATCATATTTTTGTAAGTTCAGTGGCGCTGGCGCGATGCATGTTTGTCGTGGATGTGCGCTACAGACGCCATCACTTTAAAGAAAACCTGATTTGCAGGGTTGGAACAGACATACCGGAGAGTACGCATGAAATTTACTCATTCAACGCTATGGGGGCGAGCGATGCTGGCATTATCATTCGGAGGGGTCTTTCTCTCGGGCGGAAACACCAATGCCGCGCAATCCAAATTGGTCACGGATTTCTCGGAAACCTCAACCGCTCTGAAATGGATCTCGATCAATGATTCCGTTATGGGAGGCATTTCGGACGGCGAGTTCGACGTATCAGATGCGGACACGCTTGTCTTTTCCGGAAGCCTATCGCTTAAGAACCGAGGCGGCTTTGCTTCTATCCGTACGCAACCTGCGGATCTGGACATCTCAAAATTTGATACGATTCAACTGCGCGTTAAAGGCGATGGCAGAAGCTACAAGGTGCATCTTCGAACGGCGAAGATACGTTCTGCTTCAGCCTATAGCGCCCCCTTGCCGACAGAGGATGGCGTTTGGAATAATATCAGCATACCGATAAAGGATTTCAAATTTACGATGTTTGGACGAGCCATTCCGACGGGGCGCCGCCTGAATGCCGAGGACGTCGTAAGTATTGGCGTCATGCTGGCGGACAAGCAGGAAGGCCCATTCCGCCTAGAAATGGATTGGATTCGCGCGACAGGCGCCGATGACCCGCGGACGGACATCGACCAGAATCAACCGGACATCGTTCAGACCGCAATCGCGGCCGGATCCTTCGAAACATTGGTGGCGGCACTGAAAGCGGCGGAGCTTGTGGAAGCGTTACAAGCAGAGGGTCCCTTCACCGTTTTTGCGCCCAATGATGAGGCCTTCAGTAAACTGCCACCTGAAACCATCAACATGCTGCTGAAGCCAGAGAATCGCGACAAACTGGTCGCCCTACTCTCCTACCACGTGGTGCCTGGTGTTGTCCGATTAAACGAGCAGTCACTGGAGACCTTGAATGGGACGCCCCTGATGCTCAGTTCGTTCGGCGGCGTCAGCATCAACGAGGCCTCTGTCCTCTCGGCCGACATTGAGGCCTCGAACGGAATCATTCACATTATTGACACCGTGCTGATCCCTGAGCAGAAGAAGCAGACCCCGCGGGATCAAATTAGATCCGTTATCGCGCTGGCGATAGAACGCGGCGTCCCGCTTTTCAACATGGGGCAAAAATCCGCCTGCGCCGCGGTTTATGAAGTCGCCTTGGAATCCATTGTGCAAGGGCACAGCACGGCCTTGAGTGACGCGGAAAAAGACAGCCTACGCAAAGCCCTGAGCGAGGTGCGAAACGGTCGCGCACATCCTAACGAGCAGGCCTGGACGCTGCGACTCTCTCTGGACGCACTGGATGCGTCTCTGGCCGCAAACTGCCCCACACGGAGGTAGCAGATGCGACTGGGGCTATGCTGCATTTTTCATGACGAACCCATAAAGTTCAGGACCACCACGGCGACAGCGCTGATGAAACTGTCGCGCGTGGAGGCGCTCAAGAAGGTGTCCGACCTGTGCCTGACCAATGCCGACGCCTTGCTGTGTGCCCTTCAGTACTGTCACGCAAAGCGTATCGGAGCCTTTCGTATTAACAGTGGCATCCTCCCGGTCAAGACGCACCCGAAAGCCGGCTACCACATTGACGACCTGCCCCAGGCCGACCTCATCAAAAAACGGTTTCGTGCATGTGGCGCATTCGCGCAAGAGCAAGATATACGAACGCTTTTTCATCCGGATCAGTTCACCCTATTGAGCTCGAGCGATTCAGGCATCACAGAGCGGTCGATTGCGGATCTCGTCTATCAGGCAGAAGTCTGCGAATGGGTCGGGGCTGACGTGATTAACATTCACGGAGGAGGAGCCTACGGCGACAAGGCGTCCGCTTTAGCGCGCGTCGAAGCCCATATCCGCCATCTGCCAAACAACGTGCGTCAACGCCTGACTCTCGAAAACGATGACAAAGTCTATACGCCACATGACCTTCTGGCCTTGTGCGAACGCACACAGACGCCTCTGATCTACGACGTCCACCATCACCGCTGCCTGCCCGACGGGCTGTCCATTGAGGACGCCACGCAGGGCGCGATGGCCACATGGAACCGCGAGCCCGTCTTCCATATTTCGAGTCCAAAAGAGGGCTGGGACGGTCCCCGCCCATCACGGCATCACGACTACATTTCACCGCAAGACTTCCCTAAAGAATGGTGCAACCTGAAAGTTACCATTGAAATCGAAGCCAAAGCCAAGGAACTAGCGGTGCATCAGCTCGCGAAAGAACTCGAAACGATGAATTCTGCCAACTAACCTGGAACGAGAAAGAACCGCTTCAGAAACATCAGCATCCCATAGGACAAAGAAAAGATTTAGCACCCGCTTCGCTTGAGTTCGCAGAGGCACGGAGAAGAAATCAAGAGAATCAACCGCGGGGCTAGCCCGACGGCTGATTCTCTTGAAATATGTCACCCTCTCCTCTCCGCTGTACCTCTGTGAACTCAAGCGTCTTGTCCTTCGTAGCCAAGAGCGGAGCGAGGGCGAAGTAGGAAGCGGGTGTGAATTACCTTGTTCAGGGACGGGAATTTATGCAACTCAGCCTTGGCACATGGCGTCAGAAACATTAGGAAATACGCTTCTTTCGTACCCAATTTTGGCCCTATGGGATGCTAGTGTTTCAGAAACTAAGGAAAATCAGATGACAGCGCGCTCCCCATCAGCGAGAAATCACCAAACGAAGGCGCTGCAGATCGTAGCACTGCTTGGTTGGATCGCGTTGACATTCTGCGCATCCGCAACAGCCGTATTTGTCAAAACGGACGGGTGGTACGCGGCGGTAGAAAAACCGCATTGGAACCCGCCAAGTTGGGTTTTCGGTCCGGTGTGGACTGCGCTCTACATGATGATGGCGTTGGCCGCGTGGTTGATTTGGCGACGAGGCGGTTGGAAGGCACAGCGTGGGCCCTTGACGCTCTATCTCGTGCAATTGGCACTCAACGCGCTGTGGACGCCTTTGTTCTTCGGTCTACATCGTCCGGATTTGGCCTTCTTCGAAATCGTGATTCTGGCCGTAGCCATCTACGGCACCGTCATGGTGTTCTGGCGGGTCAAGCGGGTTGCGGCGCTGCTTCTTGTCCCCTACGCCCTATGGACCACCTTTGCAGCCGTCTTGAATTTCACGATCTGGCGATTGAACACATAACGTCACACGCGTTCGTGATCAAACGTGGTTGAGAAGCATCATCTCTTTGGGGTGAGGGTGGAGATAGATCTGGTCCCGAATATAGCTCACCTTTAAATTGCGTGTGTGATGACGAAGAAGCGTAATGGGTACAATCAGCGGGAGTAGGCCCTTATGGTAGTCTTCAATCGCCTGTTGCAATTCCGAACGATCATCGGTCGATATTTCCTTTTTGAAGAATCCCGCGATATGTTCCAACACATTCACGTGACGCCGAACAGTGGTCTTTCGAGCGAGAGCTTCAAAGAATAGCGCGCCGTACGCTTGGCTCATTTCGGACGGGGTATGATCTTTGGTCTTTGCGAGCAAACGCCCCATCTCGCGCATATGTTTTTCGCTGTGTGCCATGATAAGGAACTTGTGCCGCGCATGGAATTCCGTAAGGTCCCGCATAGTCACCCGACCTGCTTTGGCAAGGGTCTGCCATCGATAGTAACAAAAAACGCGTGTGATGAAGTTCTCACGAATACGAGGGTCGTGTA
>JBLHHU010000318.1:0-3764 GCA_047615735.1 Kiritimatiellia bacterium
CGTGGCCAGTTCGTTATCATCCTCCGTGGTGATACGCGTCTGTGCACCAAAAGGAACGGACGTCTTTCCTGATGCCTGACTGGCTTGGGCCGGTTCCGTGTCAACCGTTTCAGGAGTCGTCGTGGACTGAATTCCTTGGACACTGTCGACGGGTAATGTTTCATCGAGATGTTGCGATAACATCGCCAAGGTTGGCAGATCCTCAAGGAGCTGTCGAAACGTGATTTTACAAGAAAAGGCTTTCGACAGTGACAGACTAATTTGTGTCAGAAAAAGTGAGTCCAGACCCATTTCGACAAATGTGGTTGATGGCGGCATGGCGCTGACATTGATGCCGGATGTATCTTCAAGTAGATGCGCCACCGTCGCACGAATCCGGTCGACGCGAGGTGCCGACGCGTCTGCGCTCGACAGCACGGCGGATGGACCCTCATCGATCGCATCCTCATTCGCTGCATGACGGGCTGTATACTGCAGGTCGCCAGGTTCAGCCCAGTGACGCACACGTTCAAAGGGATAAGCGGGTAATGGAAGGCGACGTCGTTGTTCGTTTTCGAAAAAATGTTCCCAGTCCAACTCGATGCCGTTAAGCCAGAGCAAGCCAACGGCAACAAGAACGTTGCGTCGTTCGTGGTCTGCGTCGCTTGGCTTGCCAAGCGATGGAATTGCAACCTGGCGCGTGATGTCCGTGATTTGCTGGCGGGCCAATGTCGTCGATGTCGTGCCTGGGCCAACCTCTAGCAAAATATGATCGGCATTATCGGTCCAGACTGAGGCGACGGCATCACTGAAGCGAACCGTTTGACGAAGATGCTTGGACCAGTAGGCCGGATCGCATGCTTCGTCGCTCTTCATCCATGCGCCCGTCACGGTGGACATAATAGGGATTTCAGGCGTCGCGTAGACCATTTTGGAGGTCACATTGTGAAACTCAGGAACGATATTGTCCATCATCGGAGAATGAAAGGCGTGCGAGGTTGCCAACAACGTGCACGCAATGTCACGTTGGGCGAGTTCGGCTTCGGCTTTTTGCATGCTTTCAAGTGGGCCACTGAGGACACAAAGCTTCGGACTGTTGATCGCTGCTACGGCGGAATCCGAATCCAAAACGGATTCAACGTCATGCGCCGCTGCACGCACAGAAAGCATGGAGCCGTGTGCGACGGATTGCATAAGTTTACCGCGTGTGGCCACAAGTTTTAGCGCATCGTTGAGATCAAAAACGCCGGCAATGCATGCCGCCGTAAATTCCCCGACGCTATGCCCTATCACCGCTGTTGGACGAATGCCCCAGTGTAACCAAAGTTTTGCCATGGCGTATTCAACACAAAAAATGGCGGGTTGCGTGAACATCGTTTGCTTCAATTGCTCGCTTGCGGCGTCCGCTTCTTCGGCGGGGGCAAACATCAGATTTCGTATGTCGAGTCCGAGAATTGGCGTCAGCCCCATCGCGCAGGCATCGATCGCATCGCGAAAGATAGGTTCTGATGCATATAACTGCTGCCCCATGCCAACGTATTGGGCGCCTTGACCCGGAAAAACGAAAACGACATCGCGTTCCACATTACTGAATTGACGACTTGAGGAAATGTTCGGATGCAATGTTTCAAAAGCAGCCTGCGTGGCGGCATCATTTTCGGTGACTACAAATCGTCGCCACGGTAGACGCGCCCTGCCCTGATTTAATGTGTAGGCTGCATCGGCGCGTGTTTCTGCGTTTTGGTCTGATAGTGCTGTGCCAATCGATTGCGTGATCGAATCCGCTGCGCATTCAGTTTTTCCCGAAAACAGAAATAATTGTGATAAACGCGAAGGGCGAGGTGATTTAAGGTCAGACTCAGGTGCGGCCTCGAGCACGACGTGTGCGTTTGTGCCACCGACCCCGAACGAGCTCACGCCGGCACGACGCGGATGCCCAACAGGCGCGGGCCAATCGCGTGTGTCGGCAGTCACGCGGAACGGTGTATCAGCGAATGAAATTTGGGGATTGGGCCGTTTGAAATGTAACGTTCCAGGAATACGTCCGCGCTCAACGCATAACGCGGCTTTGATTAAGCCCGCGACGCCCGATGCTGCAATGAGGTGGCCCATGTTGCCTTTCAGTGAGCCCAACGTGCAGGTTTGCTTGTTCCCACCTCCAAAGGCTTTGCATAGGGCCTCGACCTCGATTGGATCCCCGACAGGGGTTGCCGTGCCATGCGCTTCGACGTAGCCAATGCTGTCTGGGGCGAAATCCGCCATGGCCTGGGCCATGGCTATAACCTTGGCTTGTCCGACGACACTGGGAGCAGAGAAGCTCATCTTGTCGGCGCCATCGTTATTGATCGCGGCACCTCGGATGACGGCGTGAATGCGGTCCCCGTCACGTTTCGCATCCACAAGGCGTTTGAGGGCCACAATGCCAGCGCCGTTGTTGAAAAGCGTTCCTTGGGCCTTTTCGTCGAAGGGGCGACAGTGGCCATCGGGGGAGAACATGCCGCCCTCTTGATAGATATACCCCACCCGCTGCGGTGTCGATATAGACACGCCGCCTGCCAAAGCCAGATCGCATTCACCAGAGCGAAGGCTCTTGAATGCTTCCACCACGGCGACAAGCGAGGTGGAACAAGCGGTGTGCACACTAAGACCGGGGCCGGTCAGGTTGAGCGCATGCGACAAACGTGTAGCGATGTAGTCCTTCTCGTTACCCACCATAACTTGAAAGGCACCCACACCGTCGATTAAGTCGGGTCTGGTTAAGACGTTCTGTGGGTAGTACGTATTATTACCTTGGCCGGCAAAAACACCAATCTCGCCATGCCAGGTGTCCGGACTGTAGCCCGCGTTCTCGAGTGCGTGCCAGGCAAGTTCCAAAAAGACACGTTGCTGTGGATCCATCACTTGCGCCTGACGTGGCGTGAATCCGAAAAACGCGGCATCGAATTTGTCGGCATCTTTTACAATCCCACGCGCGGCGACGTAATCCGGGTCACAGCGATGTTCCTCCGGAACGCTGGGGTCCAAGTCTGTCAGGTCAAAACGCTCGATTGTTTCACGACCTTCGCAAAGATTGTCCCAGAAGGTGTCTAGGTCATCAGCGCCCGGAACGCGCAGCGCGACGCCGACGATCGCAATTCCATCGTCGGCCGGGCCTGCTGTGTTTGCCCCACGAGCACGTGCCGCGGAAATGGCCGACGCGTGTTCGTCGCCTCCGTCGAGATGACGTGCAAGGGCGCGCACCGTTGGATGTTCAAAGAAGCGCGCAATACTCAGATCGAAGCCGTGATCATGCCGCAGGGTGTTAATGAACCGCAATGCCAACAACGAATTTCCGCCCAGATCGAAAAATAGATCTTCAACACCGACGCGATCAACTTTTAACAAACGGGCCCATAGCGCAGAAAGGAGGTCTTCGGTCTGACCTTCAGCGGCAACGAACGCGAGCTGTAACGAATCGCGATCCAACACGGGTTCCGGCAGTGCGCGCCGATCGACTTTGCCACTTGGCGTTGTTGGTAGTGTGTCCAAGCACATCATGAAAGACGGATGCATATAAACGGGCAATGACGCGTGCAACTGCTTCTTGATGCTGGCCAGCAAAGCATCGCCTGTGTCACCAACGATATAAGCGACCAGTCGCTGTTCGCCCACATCATCGGCCCAGGGATTGACCGTTGCCTGACGAACGCCCTCGCACGATTCGATGAGGCTTTCAATTTCGCCCAACTCGACTCTGAAGCCACGAATCTTGAGCTGATCATCTGTGCGCCCAAGGAAAACGATGT
>JBLHHU010000319.1:0-3753 GCA_047615735.1 Kiritimatiellia bacterium
ATCAGATGCGCTATACAGAAGGCAAAGGCGGCACGCGGGCAAGGAAGAATTCAGGGGACCCTGAGTCTCTTTCCGCCTCCGTTCAGAAGCTGAAGCGCAGCTCTCGATCATGGGCCAACAGCGATTATGCGGATGCCCGTTCATCACGGCAGGATGACTCAGAAGCGTTCACGTCTACGGAACAGCAGACGCAACGTGGCAGCGAAAGGGCGCATTCCGAAAGCGGCTGGATCCCCTGGTTTACGGAAAACCGTCTTGATCTGTTGGGCTGGATTCAATACCGACCGCAAGGCGACGTGTATGGCGCGGAGTTGGAAATGATGGCCGTACTTTCGCGGCTGGTGGAACTACTGCAGGACCGCGTGCATGATGGCTGGGTCGTGGTCTTACGCAACGGCATGGGCAGAGCCGTTCACCAAGCCGGTGAACATAAAATAGAAAAGGGGACACTTGCCTCGGCCAGTCTGGCCCTGGACCCCGCCTTGCCGCACTGGCGTTTAGAGCTGTTCGCTCCACCCGCATCGGGCACTTTTGCGGGGCAATCATTCATGCTTCTGTCGGGTTTGATACTGGCCATATTCGTCGTCGCCATTGTCAGCGGAGGCGGCCTGTTGACTTGGCAAGCGCTGCGCATCAGCCGAGATGCACAACGAAAGACATCCTTCGTTTCCAATGTCTCGCATGAGCTAAAAACACCCCTGACCAGCATTCGTATGTATGCGGAGCTGATGAGCGAAGGGCGCGTCGCGGATGCTGACAAACAGCATCACTACCTCAGTGTCATTGCGGAAGAAAGCCAGCGCCTGACGCGCCTGGTGAACAATGTTTTGGATTTTGGCCGGCTCGAGCAGGGACGCAAAAAGTATTGTGTCGTCGATGTCGAACTTGGCGCCTTTCTGGAAGCCTTTTCGGATATGAATCAATTGCGATTTAGTGAAATCGGCATGACCTTGGAACTGCAGAAACCCGATGGTGCCATTCATATCCGGACCGACTTGGATGCCCTCGAGCAATCCTTACTGAACCTACTGGACAACACGATCAAGTATGCGGCCGAAGGAAAAAGTGTGAGCCTCCAGCTCGCTAGCGAACGCGATGTCTGCCGGATTGACGTGCTCGATCGCGGACCGGGGGTGCCGCGTGCACATCGAAAACGCATTTTCGAAAAGTTTCATCGCATTGATAGTTCGTTGGCGTCGTCACAGCCGGGCTCGGGCCTGGGCTTAAGCATTGCACGCGGCTTGCTACGGGATCTTGGCGGCGATTTAGAATATCGCGCTCGTGATGGGGGCGGAAGCTGCTTCAGTATCGTGCTACCAAACACAAAGGACGTATAGGGTGAGCAAGATTCAAATATTATTGGCCGAAGACGATCAGAATATCCGCCTGGGATTGATGGATACGCTGGAGAGCGAAGGCTATGCCCCCACCCCGGCGACCGACGGCGAACAAGCCCTGGCCCTGTTCAAGGGTGGAACGTTTGACCTCGTCATCCTGGACGTCATGATGCCGCGCATGAGCGGTTATGACGTCTGCCGTGAGATCCGGGCGACCGACGCGACGACGCCTGTCATCATGCTCACGGCCAAAGGCGAGGAAATCGACAAAGTCGTGGGTCTTCAACTCGGGGCCGACGACTACGTGACCAAGCCCTTCGGTATTCATGAACTATTGGCGCGCATTGCTGCTGCGCTGCGCCGCACCCGAGCGGCCCGTGAGCACGCGCCTGCCGAGGCGCTGCCGGAGCAGCCGCCCAAGTTTCCGTTTGGGGTGGCTGAAATCGATAGGCTCGAATACCGTGCACGCTGCGGTGACAAAGTCTTCGACCTGACCAGCCGCGAGGTCGAGTTGATCTGCTACTTTATGGCACATCCCAACGTCGTGCTCAGTCGTGACGATTTGTTGAACGCGGTATGGGGCATCGAATATTACGGGACCACACGCACCTTGGATCAACACATCGCGCAGCTGCGAAAGAAAGTTGAACCCGACCCGAAAGCACCCTCCGTGATCCAGACAATTCACGGCGTAGGCTATCGCTATTCCTGCGCTCAGCCTGGTTGAGCCGTTCCGGCCACGTCTGCGGTAGTGTCCTGATGCGCCTTGACGGATGCGCTGTCGTTGTCGAGCACGCCCTGGGCAGCGCTGACGGGCAGCGCGTGTCAGCGGGAAAGGCGTTGGCTTCGTACCAGCGCGATGTCCAGCAGGTGTTTGGCGCTGCCCAATGTCTCCATGTTGTACTGAATGGCACCTGCATGTTCGCCGGTGCCGCCGTGCCCGGTCAGTTCGAGCACGGTGTATTTCGGATGGATGTCGCCATCGATATAGCCGGTGTAAAGAACAGAGGGTTGGCCAAGAACGGGGTCTGTCCAAGTGCTGAATGTGTCGGCCGGGATATTGATTTCGAGGCAGAGCACATAGGCATCGGCGTCAACACTCAGGTAAGCATCCAGTGAAAACTGGTGGTTCTGTGTTGCACCTGAAACCCCGTCAACCGTGCCGTCGGGCTCAATACCAGCTTGAGCGGTGTAGCGATTACGCCAGATCGGGAGCACATCGCCGCGCGCTACCGTCGTGCCATTCCATGTGGGCTGGTCGGTATAGGCGAAAGAAGGGCTTATGTAGAGGGTCTCGATCAATGTCCCCGCCGTAGTCTCGGCCCAGATCGCGATGACAGGGGTCTTTCCGGCATCAGGGCGCAATGCGGCATGAACCGACAAGGCTACCGTGTCGCTGTCTTTGGCCAAACGTGTGGATACAAGTGTGTCGCCGGATGAAAGCGACGCCACAAGTGTGCTCGGGCGCACAATCTCGGCACGGTTCCTTGCTTCATGGCCCTGATTGATCAATGCGCGCACGGGCAGGCCATCGACCAAACTGCACACCAGCAGTGCAGCCCAGGTCAGCGTGATACCGGCCAGCAAGCCTTTGGACATTTTGCTCGTGGGTCGTAGGCTAAGCTGCGCTCGAAAATAGCGTATGCGACTGGCGAGATGCAGCGCAACCAGGAGCAGTGTCGCCACGCCGAAAACGATGTGTATGCGCGTGACGGGCAAGCTGAACGGACGGACGAATGACATGACGCCCGTTACGGCAAGGGTGATAAAGCTGAATAGCAAACCGAAATTGACGATATGCCGCATCACGTCGTGTAGCCAATAAGCGCCCGCAGTTCGGTAATGTGAGATGCCCCAACTTCTCTCGGTGTGGCCGCATGCTTTTTGCAGAGCGCCGCCGCGTATCCAGTCGCGATGCCCATTTGGCCGCATGTATTCATCACACGCGGACCGGACAGGCCTATATGTGTGCAGCTGAAACAGCGGCCCGCCATCATCAAGTTGGTGATGTCGCGCGCGTAAAGTGACCGAAAGGGGATGTAGTATGTCCCGTGTGTCTTGTAGAAGAGCGCCTTGCTGCGAAAATCAGATTCGTGACCCGTTTCTGCGATCTGGTAGTGTGTGTCCAATTCGCGCGTTTCTTCGACGACAGCGTCGGGGAACTGGCGTCGTTGCGCGGCATCCTGCATGGCGAAGATATGGTCTCCAATGATGCGGCGGGATTCGCGCCGACCGCCCACATAGGCGACCCAGTCTAATTTGTAGAGCGCATTCGCGGGGCGCTTTTTCGCGTTGGCAAAGGTCCCAAAAATCGCGCGAAACATGTGATCGCGAATCTGCTCGGCATCGTCGATCTGGTTCAGGTCATCGGCTGAATATTCCCAATTCCAATCCCCACGTGTGTCATTTGAATTCT
>JBLHHU010000320.1:0-3749 GCA_047615735.1 Kiritimatiellia bacterium
GCGCCCTCTGCCGCCGCACTCCACGTTCAGAGGCTCGGCCATTTGGAGTGCGGTGGCAGAGGGCGAAGCCCGGCGACACCGCTTTGGGGGCCGGGGTGCGCGCACCTAAAGAATATCCCGCAACCAGGCGCGGACTTGGCGGCGGTAGATGCTGTCGCGATGCATCCACATGTCGGTGTGCGTGGAGTCGATACCGCCGCCGGGGATTTTAAAAATGGTGCCGGTCGGGACTTGCAGAAACGTGAAATCGGCGAGGTCCAGGTGGTCCTCCAGATATCCCACTTTTGTTGGGTGCTGGCCGCCGACCAATACCGGCCGACCCTTGATCCGCGCGAGACGCTTGAGCGCCGAGGCCCGACCGTCTTCCGGATAGCCCCACGCGGTGTGCCCGTCAAAGTGGTCGAAGGTGAAGATGCCCGCCCAAAGGGAAGCGATTTCATCGTCAGCCAGGCCGATGTAGCTGGTTCCGATAGCGCCGCGAGAGAATCCGCAGACCACCACCCGTTCCGGGTCGCCGCCCCACGGCTCGCAGATGCGCGGCAGGTTGACCTTGCAGTAGTCGATGGTGGCCTGTCGATCACCCCACCACGTAACAGCGTTTTCTCTGCGCCCCTTTTCGACATACGGCATGCTGACCCAGATGAAGTCTTTGCCGCCGCTCATGCCGTAGCCGAGATTGGCAACATCGATGGTGCCGGGGCCAAATTCCCACTTGTTGCCCGTGTACTCGATGATCACGGGGTAACGTTTGCCCTTCTCCCAGTTCGTAGGCAGATACAAGGTGTGATAGACATCGGTGCCTTTGTATTCTCGGGCCACTTGTCGCACACGCTTGCCCGGGGTCGGGGCGGCATTCGTCATCACCGGGGTAACAAGGTCCGCAGGGTCATCGCCGTATGCTGTTTGCAATTGTGATTGCGTCATGTGTGATTCCTCATTCGGTCACCTTTTCATAAAAGCGCAGCCAGCTTACCCTATGCAGTCTTCAGATGAAATGATATCAGCCCGAATTTACTGTGATAGATTTCATTTGTCTCAGCAAAGTTTTGTGGACGGTCCCTACGCAGGCCGGACCCGCAGATCGCCACATCGCAAAAGCCTCGGCAAAGGGCTTGCCTTTATATCACCATGGTGTTATGACTATAGTCAAATAGGAGACGCTATGAAAATCGCGGCAGGAAAATTTAAAACCCATTGCCTCCAGCTCATGGATCAGGTTCACACGCAGCACCGCAGTTTCGTCATCACGAAACGCGGAAATCCCGTCGCGAAACTCGTTCCCATTGAGGAAGATGCTCCAGTTCGCGTATTTGGCTGCATGAAGGGGCGCGTTCGAATTAAGGGGGACATTGTCGCGCCCACAGAGGAGACATGGGATGCCGACGCATAAGGCTGAACAGAAACTCGTACTGGATACTCATATTTGGGTTTGGCTCCTAGAGGGAGCGACGTCACTGACGCCGAACGTACGACGTCGCATCGAAGCATCAGCCCGGGATGACGGCCTACTGGTGTCGGCCATCTCGGTGTGGGAAGTCGCCATGCTGGAAGCGAAGGGACGACTGACCTTCGATCAGGACTGCAATGCATGGGTGAAGGATGCCCTGTCCGCACCGGGAATCTCTCTGGTGCCGCTTGCCCCAGAGATTGCCGTGGCCAGCACCCGCCTGCCGGCGGACTTTCACGGCGATCCTGCCGACCGTATTATTGTCGCCACCGCCCGCGCCGAAGGCCACACGCTGGTTACTGCGGATGGCGCGATTCTCTCCTACGCCAAGTCCGGCAACCTGAGCGTCCTTGCTGCAGGTTGAGCGCAGTGCATGGGCTCCGCAGCGTCAGACCCAAATGGCGCTACTTTAAGGGGTTCCAGCGTTGAGGTCTAAAAGCGTTTACAGAAGGTAACGAAGAACGCATCCTCCTACGCGCTTCGCTGGCTACGGCGGACAAGAAGGCTCAACCACTGCTGCCGGCGGAGCCCGCCGGGCTCCACGGGGAACGGAAAGGGTTGGGTTAAGGCTCCCACGTGGGAGCCCGGCGGGCTCCGCCGGATCTTTCCCCTGCCTACGGCTGGACAAGCTTCGTTTCCTTCGCGACCTTCTGTAAATGGTTTTAGATTTTGGCGCAGGGTGAGCTTAAGGCAGCACCTTCCGGGTCAGACCCCCTTAGCGTCTCTCTCTTGAACCTATCCGGTCGTGATACGAAGTGATGTACCCGCGGACAGGGCCGCGCTGCAGTAACCGGGAGCGGCTTCTTGAACCACGGCTCCAACGGGATCAGAATCAACCTCACCAACCCATTCCGGCAGGCGAAGTCTCAATTCTTGATCGCGGGTGCTCGTCAGCGTGGCGCTAAACGAACCGACCGCGACATCCCACGCCATCGCCACGGTAATGCCGCCACGGCAGCGGATGCCTGCGACCTTGCCGGAAGACCACTTTTGCGGCAGCGCCGGCAGCAGTTTGACGAGTCCCGGCTTGCTGAAGACGAGCATCTCAAGAACCGCCGCGGTGATCCCAAAGTTAGCATCGATCTGGAAGGGCGGCATGCAGTCACCCCCGCAGCTCAAAGCCATCTGGCGCCAGTCGTTGTGGTAAGTAAACAGGTTGGGGCCCGTGCTGCTGCGCGTGAGAATGTCCAGACAGTCGAGCGCTCGGTCCCCCTGCCCCAGCCGCGCATAAATGTTGGCCATGTGCGCCATGGACCAACCGGTCTGACTGGTGAGCCCGATCACGAGACGTTTCTCGACCGCAACGCGACAGGCTTCGTAGATCTCAGGATCCGATTCCTCGGTCACCTCCAGGCCGGGAAAGACGGGATAGACCTGTGACTGATGACGATGATGATATCGGTCCTTGAAGTCCGGGTGCAGCCATTCCTTCATGGCGCCGTCCTCGTTGATCTCGTAGGCGGGCAACTTTTCCAGCATGCAACGCCACCGAGCCACGCCCTTCCCTTGGATGCCAAGTTGCTCACAGCCGTCGCATAGATTCGTGAGTACCTCACGGCAAATAGCCACATCCATGGTGGCGTTGATGCAGAGTAGACTATTGCTGCCGCTCGGCCGATTCTCTGGCGACAGGGAGGGAGCAAAGCGCAGCTTTCCGTCGTCGTCTTCCTGGAGAAAATCCTCGTAAAAATACGCCACTTCCATGAGCCACGGAACCGCGCGGTCTTTGAGGAACGTCACGTCGCCTGTGAAGAGATAGTAATCGTAGAAGTGCTGCCCAATCCAGCCTGCCGCCGCTGTCCAGTTGGACCAGGTGCACGGAATCTCCTGCCCATGCGTGGTCATCGCAATCGGCACCAGAACCCCACGGCAGCCAAAGACATTCTTGGCGTTGGCACGAAAATCATCGATGAACTTTTCAAAATAATCAAAGAGCGGCAGCGCCGCCTCACCAAGACCGCCCGGCATCGCCTGCCAATAGTTCATCTGGATGTTTTCATCGGTATGAACATCTGAGTTCCAAGCCGGCGCATAGTCACCATTCCAAAGGCCCTGCAGGTTGGCCGGCCAGCCGCCAGGACGGCTGGAGCAAATCAGCAGATAGCGCCCGAACTCAAACATGGTTTGAACGAGGCAGAGCGGGACGTCGCCGTCGTACGCGGCCATAAGCATCGCTTCATTGCTGAGCCGCGTTTCGTGCCCCAAGCTCAACGTGACGCGACGGAAGAGCTCGGAATGCAGCGCGGCGTGCTCGGCAAACGTCGCATCAAAATCGGCTGCCGTGACGGCATCGTCGTCGTTC
>JBLHHU010000321.1:0-3740 GCA_047615735.1 Kiritimatiellia bacterium
CCGGATCGCTGTGGCGGGAATAGTTAGCGATATCGCGAACGGTATCGTTGATATTCGCGGTGTAAAATTCGACATGCGGAATGATAATCGAGTCCAACTTTTTGGCCAGCGAGGCACTCGGCTGGGCGGTAGGTTCAGCCATAAGGCTAGGGACACTCAAGAGTACGGCAGCAAGGACCGCAAGACCGGTTTTCATTGTATTTTCCTTCTCGTTGAATATCGACGCGTGGCCGCAATCGATCGATTTACTTTTTCGGTGCCGCGGTCACGTGGATCACGGGCAACGGATTTTCATCGCTTTCAATGGTTGCGATCGCTTCCCGTATGCTGACGCCATTGGGCCGCTTTTCTGATTCAGCTCTTAAGCGCGCCAAAATCGGTTTGGCTGCGCCACCATAACTTTTCAATTGATCACTAACAAATTTTTCGACGTAGTTGCGGCCATGAAAACGCCACATTTCAAGCATGCCCATGCCCAGATCCATGCCTTCGGCAATCCGGTGCAATGCCAGCATCTTGACACCGGCCAACATGACCCCTTTCGAGAACATCGTATTGCACGGCGCCATCTCCTTGATTGAGGTCGAAATTTCTGGCATCAGCGCCTTGATATCGTCCATCGTCAACAACGTGTACGTTGAGCGCAAGCATCCGCGCGCATGACCATCTGGATGCACGGCTACAGCGCGAATGGCCGGGTAGAGTAAATCGCGGTCGATGCCTTCAATGGATTTCGCGAGCAGCCCCGCTTTACCCGCCACGTTCCCACCTGGATAGAAAAGCGCGTAACTTAAGGAGCCCTGCCCGAAGCGAAGCGGATCCGTTGCATCGGTAATCGCAATGGCTTTCAACATAGCGGTCACGGCGGACCGTGCATCCGAACCGAGTGTTTTGAGCGCATCGGCCGCCTGCACGCGCACCCATGCATTGTCGTGTTCAAGCAAACGAATCAAAAGCGGAAGCGCTGGCTGGGCGCGTTCACCCAGATGTGCCAACACGTGGCAGGCGCCAATGACGCCGTTCAGATTCCGGCCCTCTGCCAGCGCCGTCACACGCGCGAGCGTGTCTTCGTCGCGCTTGGCCAACTCCTGAGCTGCCGTCACGCGTTCGGCGGGTGACCAACTGCCCAAGGAAACAAACAGCGCATCGATACTCTTCTCTTTTTCCGCGAAACGTCCGGCCTGAATGGCCTGAGCGACATCACCGTCGTTGAGCCAGGTTTTCTTATTCGGCGCCCGGCCCGTTATGGTGAGCAAGCGCTTCGGCAGCGCAAAGGTCAGCAGGTACGCGCCGGCGGCAGAGATGCCACGGTTGTCTCTGGACCATTTTTCGTGTGTACCACCGCCTGGCGAATATGCGAATGAACCGTCATGGCGCCGCTCGAGATCATAATGCCACGCGACCTCCTTGAAATAGGCCGCCGCAGCTTTGGGTCCTGCGACGCTGGCGCCGAGCGTGCCCCACAAGAAACTGAAGTAGGGACCGGTATGTCCGTACTCAAGCCCGGCGTAGCTGGCCGTGCTCATCATGCCCCAAAAGCGGGCATCGTCGCCACGGTCACCTTGCGCAGCGAAGGCATGCGCAGCGAGACCGCTGGTGCCATTGTTGTCATGGCCGCGCCAGACTTCCGGCCGATGCTCGCCGTAAGGGATGGTGCCCTTGCCTGAGTAATAATGAAAAAAGGTGTTGGCGCGCTCAATGGCCGCGTCTATTTCGGGTTCCTGCACACCAGCCTGCTTGGCCATGACCATGGTCAGAAAACACGCCAGCCCTGATTGGTTTAATGCGCCGTAGGGCGGAATAATGCCATGTAGTTTGCCGTCGCTGGTTTTGAGCGAATAGCCATGACCATAGGTCCCCCACATGCCTTGTCCACGTGCGACATTGAGCGCATTGGCCCGCACCCACGGCAAGAAGCGCTTGTCGCCGCGGGAGAGGCAGTAGTCCGTCCAGAGGAGTCCGCCATAGCCGCCATTCCAGGCCGAGCCCATCGGATCGACGCCGGAATCAACCTTAGCGATGAAGTCAGCCGTGCCAGCAGCGTTAACATGCGCCGTGGCCCGCTCGCGAATGACGTCCTCATACTGCTTGTCACCCGAGCCCATCAGAACCATGCCTTCAAGGTTGAAGCGCCCCCAGTTGTGCCCCTTGCTGGCGATGAAACGACAGCCCTCTTCGAGGATTTTGGCTGATTTCGGACAATCATAGGGCGCCGTATCGCTATAGTTGCCCATCACCTTTAACTGAAGATCGATCGTTTTCGTCTTGCCGTCGCGCCAGACACTGAGCGGCATGACGCCTTTTTGAGCCTCACTCTCGGCGATGCCGATGGCGAGCGCAAAGGTGCGGCGGGTGTTGCGAACGAATGGCTGACCGTGCACGCCGAGAATAACATCTCCGACCTGCATCAGGCCATCCGCAGGCGACCCTGCTTCGACGCTCGTCACGAGAACCTGCGTGGCATTGTCGTCGAGCTGCCAGCTCTCATGGATCCAACCGCGCATCCCCGTCGGCCCGAGGTTGTAGGTGTGCTTCAGGATGTCTTCCTTAGCGACATAGCTCGCGGCATTCCCGCTCACTGTCAGATCCAGTGTTTCGGACTGTGCGATGCGGGTGGTTAATGTCATCAGACCAAACACACAAACAAGAAGGAACATCCGAGCCATGTCTGTCATCTTAAACCGTCTCATACCATTGCTCTCCGCTTATCACAGGTTCTGGTCGCGAACGACGCCATCTGCGTAAATGTTCTAGCTAACAAAGGGTGCGTTAGCACGGAAAACGTTACTGCCGAGGTTGAATGGCGTCATGTCGGATAAACATCAGACATGACGCCGTATACGCCGCGTGCTAGCGTTCTGCAGGTCGCATCGACCCACATATCCCTTAAATTAATATAGAAAACGTTGCTATATGAACGCGAAGTCCTTTTCCCTCGTCCTACTGGCGTCCCTGTTCGCCTCAACCAGCATCACCATCGCGGCACCCACCGACAATCTCTTCCGTGTCGATTACCCGAGCCTCGTTTCACGCGCCGACCTGACCTACACCAATCCCGTCTCACGCAGCGAAGAAGGCCTCCCCGTGGGCAACGGCACGATGGGCAGCCTCGTCTGGACCATTCCTGACGCGCTCAAGTTTCAACTCAACCGCGTGGATGTGTTTGCCGCCGGCCACAACACGCGTTCTTTCCCGGAAGGTGGCTCGGACTACGCTAGTGGATGCGGTATGGTCGACATTCGCATCGCCAACCCCGGCGACGAGGTCTTCGCGGGCGAACATTTCCAGCAGCATCTATCGGTATACGATGGCATCGTGCGAACGCAGGGCCGCGATCTCACCGCACGCGTGACCACCTGGCAAAAGGGCGACGTCATGCTTGTCGACATCAACGACGAGCGCGCTCAGCCTGAAACGATCGCCGTCGACCTGCGCATGTTGCGTTATGCCACGCCGTGGATCGATTCCAAGAATTGGGAACTGCGTAGCGACCATGCAGCCGTTGTCCGCAGAGGACAACACACCGCCACGTCCGCACTGGACATCCGCGACGGTCGCATCGTCCTGACACAGGAATTTAGCGAAGGCGACTTCTATAATGCCTCCGCCATCGCCATTGGCCTTATCGGACGCGCAAGTCGCGCGGACTTTTACAACGAGACGACCGTGCGCCTCAGCGCACCGGCCGCCAAAGGCGCATTCACGATTCTCATGGCGACCGCCGCGAGTCAGGATCCAGA
>JBLHHU010000322.1:0-3698 GCA_047615735.1 Kiritimatiellia bacterium
GATTACCGAGTGACCCAAGCAATACGCCTGCTGTCAGTTTCGAAGCATAATCGAATCCAGCGCTGCATGTTCCCTGGCCCATGGCGGCGTCCACCCATTCATGATAATGATTTACGCCCTTTAAGTCCGGCTTGGTTATGGACCCAAGAAGGTCACGAGGCAGGGGCTGGGGCGCGCTCATGTGCGGGAGGAGCATGCGTTTGCCATCCTCTCCGATATACATGGCGCCCTGAGAAGGCAACATTTTGCCGTCTTCAAGCTGAAGGTCTGGATTTGTCTGCGCCTGCGCATTGGGCGCGTAACTTCCATCAAACCACGTCAACTCCACGGTGTCGGCGGTATACGTTGTACCGGGAAACACAAACTCAACGATGTTTTTGGTCGGATGTGAATCATTAGTCGGTTCGCGACACGTCACCTTTACGGAGCTGGGAAATCCGAGATTCAGTGCGGTGTACGGAACGTCCAAGATATGCACGCCCATGTCCCCCATCGTGCCGCAACCAAAATCCAGAACCTTGCGCCAGTTCGCACGATGGTATTTACCATTGAGATAAGGGCGCTCTTTGGCTGTACCCAGCCAAAGGTTCCAGTCGAGACCATCAGGGACGGGGTCGGAGCCCGTATTGAATGGCGCATCGTCACCCCACTTCTTACTGGACCATGCATAGACCTTGCTTATTTTGCCGATGATTCCCTGTTGCAGGAAATCGACGGAGATACGATTCCCAATGCTTGAATGAAGTTGAATGCCCATCTGCGTGGCGATCTTCTTTTCCTTGGCGAGCTTGGCAAGCGCATAGGCCTCGGAAATTTCGTGCGTCAATGGTTTCTGACAGTACACCGGCTTGCCCAGATTCATCGCCATCAAGGTCGCAGGATAGTGGGTGTGATCCGGCGTGGAGACCACCACGCCGTCAATTTTGTCGCCCATCGTAGACAGCATCTCACGGTAATCAGCAAACTGCGCAGCATCAGGCATGTTCTTGAATTTTTCGGCGTTGAGCACCCTCTGATCCACATCGGCAAGACCAACGACTTGCACCTTCTGGTGTTTTGCGACACTAGACAAGTCGCCAGCGCCCATGCCGCCCACACCAATATGCGCAGTGCAAAACCGACTGTTGGGCGAATCTGACCACGCTCCAGAAGGTAAAATACTAAACCCGGCAAAGACAGCTGAGGACTTGATGAATTGACGACGTTTCATTTTGATCATGCTTCTCTTTCGTGTTCGTGCTTGGGGCGACCCGCACCCTACTGACGGCCACAGCCCTTAAACGCAGAACTGCCTATTTTCGCTATGACAACGGTGTAAACCCTACTCTCTTTCACCCAAAATGCCTTGTATAATTTCGGCATTCCCGTGTACAGAGGCAATACACGATTCACCACCCGCTACGCCTTCGCGTCAAACCAACGCCATCGAGCCGCGCATGACACTGAAAGTACGCTGTTTTGACGGAAAACTTGGAGTGCGGTGGCAGAGGGTGAGGAACGAACCCGTCGACACCGCTTTTCTTCAGAGCTGTGTTGAACGAATATGTACTTTCCCCGCACGAAACGCGGGCGAAGATCCGATCGTGCCTCTCGGGCTCTGCAAAAGCGGCGTCGCCGGGCTCGTTATCCTCGCCCTCTGCCGCCGCACTCCAAATTAAGAGCCCGAAAAATGTGAGTTACAACGAGGGCCTTACCGTGGACGCATACGGCGAGTCCTTAAGTTGACGCGAATACGCGAAGGCGGGAGGGCGGTGAACGGGCCTAAAACTGTGCGCGGTATTCGCTAGGTGACATCCCTATCCCCTTTTTGAAGGAGCGGGAAAAATGGCTGTGATCATAAAAGCCCACATCCAGCGCGATGGAGGCCACGGTATCGTGACTGGAGGAAAGCAGGTTGCAAGCCGCATGAATGCGGACTTGTGTAATATATTGCGTGGGGGTTCGGTGGAAAAGTTTACGGAAGCGACGCTCAAACTGACTCGTTGATAGGTGGGCCAAACGGGAAACAACATCGATCTTAATGGTCTCTGCATAGTGTTGCTGTATGTACTCGAAAACCTCTGTCATCTCCGTGTATGGACGGAGCCTTTCGTAGGCGGCGGTCATGTTCCGGGCGATGCAAGCCAGACCAACCACCTCGCCTGCTTCCGAATAGAGAGGCATCTTGGTTGTTACCATCCAGTGAATAGCGTTCGTTGGATCCGGAGCCAATTCGACACGGTCGAGGATGGGAGCCCCAGTCTCGAAGACCACGCGGTCATCCGCCACATACGCATCCGCCCTGTCCTGGGTGAACATATCATAATCGGATTTCCCCAGCATGTCGGCTTCACGTTCGAACCCGCATTGTCGAAGCGCAACCTCATTGGCCATCATCACTTCGCCAGCAACGTTCTTGACCACAAAATACACGTCAGGCAAATAGTCAAACAGCTGCTGGAGCTGCGCCCCATGCAACAGTGCCCGAAAGTCCTCGACCTTTCGCTGTATCGCTTCTGATTGTGATTCCATCGTCATCGCTTTTGGGCCCTATGGGATGCTCGTGTTATCACATTGAAATCACGCCCTTGTCCAATTAGTATTGGTGCATCAAGCACAGTAGAGGGTTATTTGAGGGCCATGTGAGTTGCATGTGTGGAAGCATATTCCTATCCGAACCATTATTCTATCAAGCGCCAGCCGGACTTTTCGTAAAATGAAGCGATTACTACTCATCCTTGTCGTCTGCACACTCACCCATGCAAGCGCGGCAGACGCACCTACGCTCGAACAGCTAAAGGCTCGGCACGCGACGCTCATCAAGGAGGCAAGCGCGACGCACGATGCAGACAAGGCCCAGATACTAAACGCCTACGGTTTGGCGCTAGATAGACATCAGCAGAAGCTAAGAGCAGCGGGTGATCTGGACGCATTCTTGGTCATCGACGAAGAGCGAAAGCGATTCATCGCAAAACAGACCGTTCCGGAGCAGGGAAACGCCGAAACCCACGCGATCATAAAGCGGATCGCCTCGGACTACCACACGGCTCTTGAACGGACACAGGACAGCTACGCTGTGCGACAGCGTGACGTTGCCATCAAATATCGTGCTGCGCTAGAGGTGCTAATCAAAGAGTTGATGCGACGCGATGACATCGAGGCCGCAAAGCTGGTATCAGCCGAAGTCGAGCGAGCCAAATTCATCGCCGATGCGCTCAGCCTGGATCTGACACCGCAGCAAACCCAAAAGACCTCACCTCGGCCACACTCGCCAGATGGCACGTACAGCTTCGACGGGCATCGATACCGGATACTGCAAGGGAAGTCATGGGAGGAAGCCAAGCGCTTCGCGGAACAACAGGGCGGTCATCTCGCGGTGGTTTCCTCTCAACGCGAACACGCCTTTCTCGTTTCACTGCTTAAGAAAGCGGATGTCGATTCCGCACGAATCGGGCACACGGACGCGCGTATTGAAGGCCAGTGGGAAGGCGTCACGGGCGAAAAAAAAATCTACTTAAAATGGGGCGCCGGTGAACCCAAAGGGCCACTAAGAGAGATGGAACGCGATGTGGCGGCCCTTTCGAGCAACGGGACCATGGCATCCCAGCCCGGGCTCAACGGCGGCACGTTCATCGTCGAATGGCCAAACTGAGTAACACGTGTAGGGACAGAGCCTGCCCTGCAAAAGCAAACACACCTTCTGCATGGCACGACGACGA
>JBLHHU010000323.1:0-3697 GCA_047615735.1 Kiritimatiellia bacterium
CGACCGACGTGACAGAAACGCCATTGTCTGTCGCAAAATGCATATCGTAATAATTCTGCAGGCGAACCAGCTCCCCGCGTGTCAGCGGGAGATGCCCGTGTGAAACGTCGCCCCCCGTCACGCCCTGATCATGGATTTGCCGTAGCACCGCACGCGCGTTGGGTAGCGCCGCTTGATAGGAGCGTTCTTTCACGTGCTCGCAGGTCCAGCCCATGGCCTCGAAGGCACTACGGCCCTGCGCCAAGGTGGGCAAGGCAGCGCGCACCGGCTTGGTCGAAACAGCCGCTCGGCGAGCGCGATGCAATTCGGATAACGTTCCATCGAGCATGAACGCACAGTGAAAGCGTCCACCTGGGGCAAGGCAGCGATCGAGCGCTTGAATCGCATCGCGCAGCGACGGTGCCCAATGCAGCGCGGCGCTGCTCATGATGACGTCGTAGTTACCCCACGCTGGCGTTGCCTCCTCGAAACCAGCGACGCGATAATTCAGCGTGTCGCTGGACGGGAAAACACGCTGGGCCTGAGCGATCATTTCGGGCGATAAATCAAAGGCATCAATTCGAGCCTGCGGAAAACGTGCGAGCAGTTTACGCGTTAAAAGTCCTGTGCCACAACCGGGCTCCAGTATGTGGTCTGGCGTCTCGGCTTCTGGGAAGAGGGCCAATAGATCTGTGGCGACCTGATCATGCACCGTGACGGCACGGTCATACGTCGTCGCCGCTGCGGAAAATCGCGCGCTGATATCGGACTCACTTGTCGTCATCGCGTTCATTGCCATTGGGTCACCGCTTCCAGCATCCACGACGAATGGCTTAAAATCAGGTCATGCCCGGCGTCTTCATTCAGCATAAAGGTCCCGTTTGACAGACCGTCCGCCAGCGCCTGTCCGGCCTCCCACGGAATGAGATCATCCTGCGCACCGTGTAAAACCAACGATGGGGCGATGACTTGCGACAAACGCGCGCGATGATCCACCGATTGCAAATAGGCCAACCCATCGAGTAGCGGCTCCTTGCCGTGCTCAAGGGCGCGCGCCACGTTGCCTTCGAGATAGTCTTGTCCGTATTTACTAACGGTCGTCGCCGATCCGAAGAACCCGCGCAGCGCTTCTTCTGGTTTCTCGCGCAGGCGCCGGCCTAAAGCGCGAACGTTGGCAAGCGGATAGCCGTGCGGAAAATCATGATCGCAGCAAAAACGCGCGGAGGTGCAGACGAGCACGAGTCGCGACACTTTTTCAGGGCGCCGCAAGGCGATTTCAATGGCCAGACGGCCGCCCATGGACCAACCAATGAAGGTATGGGTGCCTTCGAGCTGATCAACCTGGTTCAAGACACGTTGCATGACACGCTCGTGCCCCGGCGCAGCCGGATCGTCATTCGGCGATGGGCTACAATGATCAAGTACCGAGACGGGCACATTCAACTGCTTTTCGACGCGTCGTGCCACGCCGCGCATGGAGACGGCCGGAAAAGCCCAGCCGGGAATAATGACAACCTGATCTATCATGGTTATATCAACCCGTGTTTTCGACCCACATTCGCAAGCACATCCACCGTACGATCGAGGTCCTCATTGGAGTGCGTCAAGGTCACCGAAAAACGCAAGCGAGCCATGCCGGCTGGCACGGTCGGCGGACGAATGGCCGCGACGAGAATGCCTTCAGCAGCCATGGCTCGCGCCATATCGAGCGCGGCTTCGTTACCGCCAACAACAACAGGGACGATCTGAGTTTCGGTCTGCATGGTATCAAACCCAAGCGCGCGTAATGCTTCCCGAAAGCGGGCGCATCGCTTGAGCAGCGTTGTGCCCAGCTCGGGTTCATCTCTAAGAACATCTAAGGCGCCCAGAGCAGCACCGGCAACCGAGGGCGGCATCGCGGTGGTATAGATAAATGCGCGCGCGCGATTGACGCACAGATTGCGAATGCGCGCGCTGCAAGCGATGAAGCCACCATAACCACCGAGGGCCTTGCTCATCGTACCCATGGATACATGCACCTTGTCTTCCAGACCCAGCTGCGAAACAAGCCCCCTGCCCTGCTCGCCCATGATGCCGGTCGAATGGGCCTCGTCGACCATCAGCGTCAGACCGAAGCGTTGCGCGAGTTCCGCGAGCTCAACTAGCGGTGCGATGTCACCGTCCATGCTGTATACTGACTCGACGACGATGACACTGCGCTCGGAAGGATACTTTGAAAGGAGACGCTCGAGGTGCTCGACGTCGTTATGGCGAAAACGGTGCAGCCGCGCGCGACTCAAGACGATGCCGTCGATGAGGCTTGCGTGTGCAAGGCGATCGGCGAAAACGTGATCCGGCGCCAGTGCGCTCAGCACACCCAAGTTGGTCATGTATCCGCTGCCAAAGGTCAGGGCCGATGGATAACCCTTGAATTCGGCCAGACGCGTCTCCAGATCCTCGTGAAGCGACAGCGTCCCCGAGACCAGCCTAGATGCCGCCGCGCCGGCACCGTGGGAAAGCAGGGCCTTCTGTGATGCCTCAACGACGTGCGGATGCGTCGCCAGTCCGAGATAGTCATTGGATGCGAAATTGAGCAGGGAACGCCCGTCGACCTCAACGCGACCGCCCACATTAGGGAAGGCGCGCAGGTGCCGTTCCAACCCTTGAACACGGGCGGCACCGAGGATCTCTTCTATCCACTGTTCGTGATTCATAAAGGGTGCTTTCGCGGGATGGCTTGATTTACGACGCAAACAAAACTATTTTGGGTCTTTGGTAATCGATGAGTATAAAGGGCCGAGCCCTTAGTTTCAAGAAAGTGCTATTATGGATTGGAGCGCATTAAGCGATCAAGTACTGGCTGGCGTGCCGGTTACCCCTGCGGATGCCATGGCTATCCTCGACTCAGGTGACGATACGTTACTGCCGCTTTTGCAGGCCGCATTCCAGATTCGTAGCCATTATTGGGGCCGCGGGGTCCGTATTCACGTGCTGCGGAACGCCAAAAGCGGGATTTGCGCGGAAAATTGCTCATTTTGCAGTCAGGCGTCCAGCGCTTATAGCGGCATTGACCATTATAAGATGCAATCCGTTGAGGAACTGATCGAAGGTGCGCGTGCGGCGCACGCACAGAATGCCGTCAAATACTGTATCGTCACCGCCACGCGTGGTCCATCGACCGCGCAGCTTGATACCATCTGTGATGCCGTACGACGCATCAAAGCCGAGCTTCCCATTAAGATCTGCACGTCGCTCGGATTACTCGCCGAGGGTCAGGCCGAGCAACTGGCCGCAGCTGGCGTCGATCGCTTCAACCACAATTTAGAAACTTCCGAGGACTACTATCCCAAGGTTTGCCAGACGCATACCTATCAGGATCGTATGCAGACCCTTCAGCGCGTCAAAGACGCGGGCATGGAGACCTGCTGTGGTGGCATCATGGGCATGGGTGAAAGCAAGGCCGACCGCATCCAGCTCGCCTTCTCGCTTGCTGAACTGGGAACCGAATCTGTGCCTGTGAATTTTCTGGATCCGCGCCCCGGAACACCGCTCGAGAAAGTGAAACGCCTCTCGCCCAGTGACGCCCTACGTTGTTTGGCCATGTTCCGCTTTGTCAATCCGAGCGCTGAAATTCGTGTCGCGGGTGGTCGCGAGGTTGTCCTGCGCGACATGCAGGCGTTGGCTTTGTATCCGGCCAACTCCCTATTCTCCGAAGGCTACCTGACCACGGGCGGCCAGG
>JBLHHU010000324.1:0-3694 GCA_047615735.1 Kiritimatiellia bacterium
TGCCGGGTGTGGTGTTTGCCCAAGGCAACCGCTTCTGAAGCTCCCACAGTTGTGCAATGCCTTTCTCGGCAATGGTCAGCGGCTCGGCCAACACGGCATAGTCGCGCAAGGTTGGCGGAACGAGCGTGAGATACTTTTGGTCTTCTACCCAGAACGCCGTCATGAAACCGTGCTGTCCCTTGATGCCCCGTTCTGTGAAGTCCATGGTTTGGCAGAAATCCTGACGGCCTGCAGCGCAGGGGCGGCAACTTGAATCAGAGCAAGGGCGACGAACCGAAGGCACGACCAAATCGCCAACCTTAAACGCGGTGACGCTTGCGCCTGCTTCGATCACTTCACCGAGCGATTCATGCCCTAGAATGAGATAGTCGGAACCTTCAGCTGGCGATCCGCCGTAAACAAAGGTGCAGATTTCGCGATCCGTTCCGCAAATTCCAACATCGATCGTGCGGACCTTCACCTGAGTGGGTTCCAGGATCACGGGCTTCTGGTGGTCAAGCATGACCACTTCCTTTAAGGCAGGTCGCACCCCGATCGCTTTCATTGCATCACCGCTCATGTCTCGTCTTCCTCCCGGCCTCGCGCCGACCAGCTTCAGTACAGCTGCCTACGGCATTCAACGCGCCCGAAGACGCTCAAAACGGAACATTCTAACTACCAAAAGCGATAAATTGAAGATCAATGATGCACGCAGCAGGTAAAACTGTGCGTCAACAGGACCTTGTCCACCACGCACAGCCTTCTGCGCAGCCACCACCTGTTTTCGCCAACATGACAGCATTGTCATCAAAAACCATGAGACATTGGGGTCGAAAAACGATAGAAGGGCTGAATGAAAAATGAGCTAATCACATCACTTTTGCGCCACATTTCATGCTTGGCTGTGCTTTTGCTGACAATATCGCTGTCCACGGCCGCGGCGCAACAGACGCTCCAGTTGAACCCAGTCCTGACCAACGGTGTCCTGACCCTGACGCTTGCAGACAGCGACCTGGGCCTGAACCACTGGCGTATTGAGAGCGCTAATAACTGGGCTGAATGGATCCGCTACAGTTCGGCGGACGCGCTAGCCGGTACGGGTACTTGCACCATCGTCCTCGGCGAATTGGGCCAGGACGCAGGCATGGTCACCTTTCGGGCGGTGCTGGATAGCTCGGCAGAGAATGTGCTTAACCTGCCGCCCGCGAACGTTAACTACAGCGGCATCGTGCTGCCGCCACATCTGCAGGGCCCCCAAGAACAGGCCGCCGATAACACGCCGACGAACAACGCGATCACCGACGCCGGCGCCACCTTGGGTCGCGTTCTCTTTTACGACAAGAAACTCTCAATCAACCATCAGGTGGCCTGCGCCTCCTGCCACCAGCAGGCCAACGGCTTCAGCGACCCAGACCCCTTCAGCCGCGGATTCGAGGGAGGACTGACTGGCCGCAACTCCATGGGCCTGAGCAATGCGAAATTCTACGAGCGCGGACACTTTTTCTGGGATGAGCGCGCAAACACGCTGGAAGACCAGGTCCTGCAACCGATTCAGAACGCCGTCGAAATGGGCATGACCCTGACCGGTCTGGTCAGCCGTCTGGAAGGGTACCAATATTACACCAACCTCTTCGCTGACGCTTACGGCGACAGCACGATCACCACAAACCGAATCTCGGCCGCGCTGGCGCAGTTCGTCCGCTCCATCGTCAGCTTCCGCAGCAAGTTCGATGCAGGTATTGTCCCGGGCACCAACTTCTCCAACTTCACCGCGCTCGAGCAAGAAGGCCAGCAGATCTTCACCGGCCCCCGAGGAAACTGTGCGGCCTGCCATTCGGGCCCGAACTTTGTTGGGACACGCATCGACAACAACGGACTCGAATTTCCCTATGTCGATCTTGGCGTGGGCGGTGTCACGAGCAACCAAAATGATTTAGGGAAATTCAAAATGTCCTCGCTGCGCAACATCGAATACACGGCGCCCTATATGCACGACGGCCGTTTTGCGACACTCGAAGACGTCGTGGACCACTACAGCACGGGTGTCGTTGATAACCCAAACCTGGGCCCGCCTTTGCGCGGTCCGCCACCGCCACCCCCCCCGGCGCCACCGCCACCGCTTCAACAAAAGAATTTCACGCAACAGGAAAAAGACGCCCTCGTCGCCTTTATGAAGGCCCTGTCTGACCCAGGCCTCCGCACGGACCCTATATACAGCGACCCTTTCCAGTAAGCGCGACGCCCGATCAACCCAGCGCGTCAAAGGCCTGAATGGCGTCGGCCGAGTACATCACGGACGGGCCGCCACCCATGTAGACCGCCATCCCGAGGGTCTCCGCCACTTCCTCACGTGTCGCCCCCAATCGTTTGAGCGCCTGTGTATGGAACCCGATGCAGCCATCACAATGCGCGGCAACACCCAGCGCAAGGGCAATAAGTTCTTTCGTTTTAGCGTCCAAGGCGCCGTCCTTGGTTGCCGCAGCACTCATGGCGTTGAACCCCTGCATAACGTCCGGAATGGACTTGCGCAATTCGGATACACCATCACGAATGTCAGCTGTAATACTTGAAAAATCTTTACTCATCATTTTTCTCCAATGGGTTCTATTACGTTGATGTTCAGACAGGGTATCACCCTTCCACGTGCTGTCCTATCAGGCTATCCCCTATTATGACAATAGATATTGCACCCTCGCGTGAATGCGAGATCACAGCCCACAGGGACATGTCCCCTTGACACTCAGCCGTTTCATGGGCGTACTGGATCCGCAATGACCAATCCGCCAACACCCTCTCGCCTACCGGCATGGCTTCGCCCTGCGCTTGCGATCACCATTATTGCGGCTTCGTTTCTGTGGGTAGGGCATGATCACGCATTGGCCGCGCTGTGGCCGGCGATCGTCGCGTTGACGACGGTGTTCCTGCTTCGCTCAGTGCTCGCTGGTCTCTTTCTTGGCGCCGCTTGCGGCGCGCTTTTGCAAACGCAGGGCCGACCGGTGGCCGCCTACGTTGCTCTAATCAATGACCACATGATCCCGTCGCTGCAATCGTCATGGAATGTCAGTGTTGTTATTTTCACCTTACTCATGGGTGGATTTGTTGCGTTAATCGAGGCGGGCGGCGGCTTGTCCGGGGTGCTGCGGACCCTCACCCGACATCCCAAGCAGGCGCGCATTCGCGTTGAAGGCGCCGCATTCGGGCTCGGCCTGATCTGTTTTTTCGACGGCCTCGCCAACAGCATGTTGGTCGGGCGCGTGTTGCGCCCCCTCGCGGACCGCGCGCACGTCTCGCGCGCTAAACTTGCATACATCGTGGATTCGACCAGTGCGCCCGTCGCCTGCGTTGCGTTCATCTCAACCTGGATTGCCTACCAACTCTCCATGATTCGCGAAGGGCTCGCGCAGGTTGGCCGCGACGACAATCCCTATGTTCTCTTTCTACAATCCATCCCGCTGAACTTTTATTGCTGGTTCACGTTACTACTCGTGCTGCTGACCATCATTCGACGAATCGACATCGGTCCGATGAAGCACTTTCAGCTGACACAAGAGGCACACACCGATGCCGAAACGACAGGCTCAGATGCCCGCGTCTGGCGCGCCGCGATTCCCCTCCTCGTCTTGATGGGCACGCTGGTGTCCGGGCTATACTTGACCGGAACAGATCAACCGTGGCCCATCTCGCGTACAGGACTCGCCGACGCCTTTGGGAACGC
>JBLHHU010000325.1:0-3632 GCA_047615735.1 Kiritimatiellia bacterium
GTGCCTTTGGTGTAGGGCGGGTGATGCCAGAAGGCGATGATCCACTCCTGCAGGGTGGCTGCCAGATCAAGCTCAAGCCAGGCGTACATCGCGCCATTGGTCGTGCGGTCCGTGCCGAACGAATCGAGGCTGATGAAATGAATGTTGGCGAAGTCGAATGAGTAATACGCTTCCTTGCCGCTCTGCAGTCCACCGGCTTCGCCCTGCGTTGGCGGCGAAAAGATGTCGTAGTACGGACCCACTTCGAGATCAGAAAAGGTGACGTTGTTGTAGAATTCATGATTGCCGGGCGTCGTCCAGCAGGCGGTTCTTCTTAGCAGCTCAGGGTACTTGTCGAAAAAGCCGGCCTGATATTCCGCGTCGGTACCTGAATTGTATGCGTTGTCCCCCAGGGCCAACCAGATGTCGGTGTGTACCCCGGTCGACATCGCCAGGTAGGCCTGATAGAGCGCCGCTGACCTAATGTAACCCCACGAACCACCAGAGGAGTCTCCGTGCGCAAAAGCTTCACTCGTTCCGGAGTCCCCAATGATCCAAATGCGTGATTTCTTTGGACTGCCCGGAATCGGAGAGGTTTGAAAATAGTGATCCGCATCGTCGCCAACGAAGTCGCCGTTACTTTCTCCGATGGCGTAGTAGTAACGCGTCGCCGGAACAAGGTTGGTCAGTGTTGCGACATGCTCCCTGGTGGGGTCAGCAATGATGACGCTCTGACTCAGTGCGCCGGGTGCCTGTCCGTAGCGCACATGCGAGTCCGTGGGTAGCCGCGTGCGCCATCGCAGCATGGTCTGAGTCGGAGTTCCGCTTTGTAGGTAAGGGCCGCGGATCACCGAGTTACTGATCGTCGTCGAGGTGGTCAATTCCAGATCAAAGCGCAAATCCGAGGACGTTGCATTGTATTGGTGAATACGCACAGCCATAAGGTTCGTTCCCTGTAGCAGCAAGGCGGGATTGAAAAAATGTTGGAAATAAAAATCATTCAAACCACCCCCGCTTTTTACGGTTGCTTGCGTCGTCGGCGTGATCGTTCCCTCGGGCATGTTGTTGCGTGCCACTTCGATTCCATTCAGGTAAACGACCGCGCCATCGTCGCGCCGCAGACCAATTTCCGCAGCAAGAATCTCGGACGCATTGGTGACGACGAATGCGCGCCGAAAATAGGCCGAGAAGTACTTGTTGTTGATGTCGGGGCCAAAACCGATGATGGTGGAAAAATCTGGGAGGGAAGGGTCGACGGGGGACTCATAGCCGAGCATGGCATCGCCAGCAGACCACCCGCTATCATCAAACGTGGGTGATGCCCAGTTGGTGGGCACCAGCGTGGGGTCTAGGTCGTAATACCGCCATTCCGTTTCGCGCTGAATATTGGTGTCACCCAACTGAGCGTGTGCCGCTGTTATCAATCCCAAGCAGATCAGAGAATAAAAAACACGGCATTTTGTAGAGAAATCAGTCATTTTGGCACATGGAAGCACATCGCTTTTCCCTTCTTGCTTATATTATACATTGAATTGGTACGAATTTCCAAAAATATCTGTGTGGGAGAATCGCGCTATTCGGTGGTGTTGGTCGTGATCAATTCTTGGCTGCGCTGTCGCAATGTGTTCATCACGGGCGTTTCACGATGCCGTGGTGGAAGCGCGTCTATCAGGGTGAGCGTCTCGCGCGCGGCTTGCGCGGCTTCACGACGGCGGCCCATTGCTGCCAGAACCTCTGCTTTGCGCACCAACCAGCGTTCACCGCGAGGCGAGTGGGCGATGAGGTTGTCGAGTAGGTGAAGCGCGTCCTCATGGTCACCTTGCCGGATGGTGAGTTCGCATAGCGCAACCTGCAGCACGCGCGACTGCGGACGGGCCACGCGTGCACGTTCTAGGCCGTGCCGGGCGGCTTTGCCGTCGCCCGACTGTTCCTGTAGCACGGCGCACCTGAGGAACAAATCAACGGACGGTTTTTCGGAAGCATCTATTGCGGCCTCGAGGTCGGCGGCTGCCTGCGTGAGCTTGCCCACGGCCTGATAGATGTCGGAGCGCGCCGCCAGTGCGTACTGGGGCGACGCTGCGTCTGTGATGCACGTCGTGGCCAGCGCGATGGCGTCGTCGTGCTTGCCCTGCGCGCTCAGCGTGCGTGCGCGCAACAGCGTTTCCTTATCGCCCGCGTCGCCAAGGGCTTTGGCTTGATCGAGATCTCGTAACGTTGCCGCGAAATCCGCGTGCTCAAAGGAGAGCTCGGCTCTGGCGGTATAATGCGTTGCGTTTGTTGGATCGTTTTCAATTTTCTGGTTGGCATGCGCGAGACGCTCATGCAGTGGGCCGTGTGCCATCGTGGTGCCACAGCATGACAGCAGCGCCGTCAGGCAAAGCGCCATGCGCCAGCGTGCCGTCGCCGTGTTACGTTCTGAGTGGGGCATATGCGACCTGTTGTCAGAGAAAGGCCTAAACCTTTTCGGGAACCTCGAAACCCTTGCGGTATTCGGTTCTAACGAGCGCGTTGGCTTCTGTAGCGCCCGGGCCGGTGAACTGTTCGGCCTGATTGTCGAAGGTCAGTTCAGGTCCAAGCATGAAGGGCGTTTTCGAGAAGTCAGTTTTGGCCAGTTCGAGCTGCGGAACCATGCCTTCGATGGTATGGAGGGTGTCCTCGTGTGCTGCCATCGCCTCGCGCGCGGCATCAACGGATGACGCCTTGCCCAGACGGTAACTGATATTGGCGAGATGGCACATCATGGTGCTTTGGTGTCCAATCTCAATGTCGCACTTCAAGAGCGAGGCATCGTCGGCCTGGATGGCTTTGAAGAAATTGGCGACATGTCCCCCGCCGCCGTTGCCCTTGTATTGCGCCACCTTGTTTCCGTCGAGATCGAATCCTTTGCCGCCGCCACGAGCAATTTGAATGTAGCCCTTCTCGCACATGACGAAGTTGCCCTCGCGGCTCTTGCGGTAGAGCGCACCGCTGCTGCCACCTACGGCGTCGGCCATATTTCGAATATCAATGACGACTTTGACGTCGCGATGTTCCATATACGCGATGTGCATGTTGGGTGTGTCGCCATTGTCGTCCCAGAAACGGCCTCCGGCTGCCATCATTTTTGTGGGGACGTCGTCCCAGCCTAACAAGTGGCGTAGGTCGTCCACATAATGCGGCCCCCAGTTTCCCATTTCGCCGTCGCCCCAGTCGAACTGCCAATGCCAGTCGTAATGGAACTGCTTGCGCATGACGGGCGTCATCGGTCCCGGCCCGGCCCAAAGGTCGTAGTCACAGGTGGCGGGCGGTTGTCGCGCGGTCTCGATTTTTCCAATTGGCGCGCGCGAGCCAAGCTTGCTGCAATGCACCCACAACACTTTGCCGTAGCGACCTTCGGCGATGTCGCGTGCCGCTGCCTGTGGCGCAGGGCATGAACGCTGTTGTGTGCCGGCTTGGCAAATGCGCTTGTACTTGCGTGCTGCTTTTACCATCTGGCGGCTTTCCCAGATGGTGTGGCTGACCGGCTTTTCAACATAGGCATGCTTGCCTGCCTGCATGGCCCAAATCGCGGCCAGGCTGTGCCAATGATTCGGCGTTGCGATAATGACGGCGTCGATATCTTTGTTTTCAATGAGTTTGCGGAGGTCGCGGTAATCTTGCACCCCGTTGCCCGG
>JBLHHU010000326.1:0-3608 GCA_047615735.1 Kiritimatiellia bacterium
TCAAGCAGCAGTGACATGGTTTCATCAGTGACACGGTGCTTGGAGTAGTCGAGAAAAAGCTCACAAGCCTCGAGACACATGCGTTGCGCACGATCGGCATCGCCGGCAAAAAGATCCCGCATGTGCAGTTCTTCTGCAGATGTAAAGTGCGTCTTGAGATTGGTCCAGGCGGTGAGTTCAGTAAGACTGTGAATAACGTTCATGCGATTCCTCAAAGTAGTAGATAAGAAAAAGAAATCCTACCCGAGCAACACGCTTCTCGCAACCCTTGACGGGCTATTAGGAGGTTGCGATGTGGCAAACAGCGGGTTCTGGTCTACGTAGCGGCTGGCCACAGAATATAAAAGGAGTATGTGGGTGGGTGAGTCGCGAACGTTACGTTGTAATCGTATGGGAGCCGCGCCGTACTGACCCGAAAAGACAATCTCCGCTCGAAGACTCACTCCGATTGAACTACGAAGGGACAATGCAGCGTCCCTTTGTAGTTCAATCGAAGCGAGGAACGAGCGGAGATTGTCTGAAAGATCAACCGACCCGTCGCCCCCCTCTACTTCTTCTTTGATTCGAGGAATTTGATGAGGGAGACAAAATCCACGAGCGACATGCCGTTGGCAAGGCCTTCGGGCATCATCGACTTTTCCAAAAGTACTTCCGTTTTGATGTCCTCGGGCTTGAGTCGCGTGACCTGGCCGGCAATATCGCGAACCTCAACTTGGTCGCTCAACCGCTCTGTCACGAAGCCAACATGCACCTGCCCGTCGTTCATGGTGATCATGACGGTTTTGAATCCCTGCGAAATTTCGGCGTTAGGACGAAGAATGGCCATGGCAATCTGTTCGCGATTCATAATGGCCCCGACTTGTCCCATATAGGGCCCCTTCGGTGTCTCTGTTTTGTCAAGTGTGTGGCAAGCGATGCAGCCCTGCTGCGTGAACAAACCTTTCCCCTTCGACGGGTCGCCCTTGACCTCGTTCAGTGCGATCAACACGTCCTCCAAGCCCATTTTACCAACTTGGCCATCCGCATTCGTGATCTTATTCAGATTAACCTTGGGCTGCTTCTTTTTCGCAGGAGGAGCGGCGGCGCTCTCTTTATTAAGACCTGCAATCGGCGCACGATCCTTTTCCGTGTACGTTGCGATGACGTTTCGCATCGCATCGTCGCCGGCCTCATAAGCTTTCACAAGTGCCGCCTTGATGGCATCGCTTCGGGTCCACGTCGTGGGATAATAAAAGGGTCCGCGCGTATCCGGACGCGTGCCCCACCAGGTATCGCCTTCATAGGGCTTTTCATGATGAATAAGACGAACCAGAGCCTTGGCAACATCCTGGCGCGTCTTAGCATCCGATGCACTTTCAAGCTTTTCGATCAAACCATCGACCGTACGATCCGAATACATAGACTGCAGCGCCCAGAGTGCTCCAGCACGGTTTGGCCCATCAATGGCAGCCAAACACGCATCGGCCGCATCAAGCGCCACAAGAGCGTTCACGGCGATATGAGGAAGAATGATCGCGGCATTGGGTGTCGCATGCGGTCCCGGCTGATCTTTTTTCGCAACACCGGGCAAGCGCTCCGTTCCATTTACGAAGAATTCCATACGGCCCCGGCCGCCTTTCGAGTTTCCAACACTGGCCTTGAAACGCACCACGCCTGGCGGAAGTTTGTAGTGAATCACCGATGGTGCATGCGACCCAATACCGAAGGCTACTGGTTTGCCGTCTTCTCGCTGGAGCGCAGCACCCGTGCACGCTTTGTTGACGAGGGTCTTACCCCATCCCCCCTTGGCCGAAACCCATGGCAGTTCAGACAACTTCAGTTCAGATCCATCGTTTTTGACCAAAACAGGTTCAAACCATGATCCGTGGTCCGTACCCTTTCCGTTATCACCCTCCCCAATCAGCAGATAGAGGTCTTTCAACTTACGGACATCGAAATCAACAGGGCGTATCGCCGATCCTTCTACAATCCCGCTGCGGTAGCCTTCATAGGACGCGACCTTAGCCTCACTCGGCGCAACGTCAGGGACAGGCGTGACCGCGAGGAGTGAAGGCGCCGCGGATGCATCTCCCAAGCGCCCTAGCGCGACGGCTGCAACGACTTGAACACGGGGATTATTATCCTTCAACGCAGCAACGAAAGCATCAGGGGATACGCCTTCAAGCTGTGAAGCACGGTCCGCAATGGCGCGCAATGCGTGCTCACGAATGGATGCGTCCTGACTCAGTTTTAATAACACCTTGTGGGATTCGACACCGACCAATTGCTTCAGCGTGAAGACTGCGGCAACACGGGAGTCATGCAAGGCCGATTTGTCGGCAGCCATCTCATAGAGACTCTTTTCTGCCGTTTTACCTTTCGGATTTTCAAGCAAAGCCTGCTGCGCAGCCAATCGCAGTTTAGCGCTAGGCGATGCATGAAGCTCGGCGAGATCTAGCGGACTCGCCTTTTGCAAATCAGGAATAGCCTTGTACGTCCAATCCTTGGGAACAACCCGTGCAACGAACCCACCATCGCCACCCGTGTATCCGGAATTGAACGATCCCAGATACAGTTGTCCGGACGCATCGCAATCCACATCCGAAATCTTTGTGCAGGCAATAAACGCTTCTTCTTCCTGCGTGAAGCTCGCTCCGTCTGGCGTCACACGATGAATGAATAGCTGCTGGCGCCCCCAGTCACACATCATAGGGACGTTGGTGTAGCGCGCTGGCCAGCCGGGTTCGCTGAAGAACATCGACCCCGTCCCCGATCCACCACCCACATCGACAAGCGCTGGAATAATTTCGTTGGTGAACCGTTTGAACAGCACCGGGTATCCGTATTCGCCCGTCTGTATTTCGTGAATAAAGCGAATATTCCATCCACCCCCATCATTGGTGTTTCCGCGCGTGAACATATTCATGCGCGGATCGATGGCGACATCGTAAATGTTCCGCAGGCCATGGACGTACATTTCCATTTCGGAGCCGTCCGGTCGCACGCGAACAACACCACCGCCATAGCACGTCAACGTGCGCCCATCGCGGCCGATGGCATTGGCAAATCCAAAATCCCCAATGGCGATGTATATCCAGCCATCAATGCCCATGCGAATGCCATTGGTCGTGTGGTCCACGCCACGGCTCTGGTTAAATTTCCGTGAACTGATTTCACGAACAATCGTAATGCCTGGACCATCGGCGACACCATCATTGTCTGCATCGGTGAACATGGTAATAAAAGCGCCCTCGTACTTTTTCCCTTCGCCCCATTTGCTGTGCAACACATAAAGCTTATTGCCCATTGGGATGATGCCACGCGGGTTGTCGACAACGGCGAAGACGGTATGCGAATCCATGACACCGTCGTGATCGGCATCCACGAGACGAATGATACGCCCCTTTCCGCCACCCTTTCCAAGTGATCCAATCTGATCAACACCGACGTAGACAGCACCTGATGCGGCAACGCCCAATGACGCAACGCAAGGCGTCAGGGTCTTGTCCGAAAAGATGGAAAATGTAAGGTCGTCGGGAACGCTGACATCGGCGGCCTTGAGCAATGGGCATACCGCCAAACTTAGGGCTAGCGTGGTTGCGCGTAGGATTCGATATATAGACATTTTT
>JBLHHU010000327.1:0-3602 GCA_047615735.1 Kiritimatiellia bacterium
GAGCGCGGAATTAAGTCCGTAGCGGTCGGCGCATCGTATTGCGTCATGTCGCCCTTCAGCATCACAACCCTAAAATCGTAATCGGCCAGCAGCCAACCCTTATCACCAGAAAAAAGGATGCCCTTACTCATCGCGTCGCGATTGAATACTTTGGATGGCATGCCCGGTTTGACGGGACCATCATACCACGTCAATTTCACCCCCGGCCGTTTGTCATTTGCAGGATGCTCCCAAGTGACTTTCACTTCCCCGGGGTAGGAATCATCGTGCATCGGTTTGCCTTCGCCGTGGCATGATGTCGGTGATCGCAGATCCAGTGCCCAGTAAGGCAAATCAATAAGATGACTTGCCATGTCGCCTAACTGTCCCGTACCAAAGTCCCAGAATCGGTTCCATTTAAGACAACTGCCGACGTACTTGGGGTTGTAGTCGTGGAAGCGCGACGGACCGACCCAAAGATCCCAATCAAGGTGGCTAGGGATGGGACTTACCGCCGGATAGTAGTTTTCTGTCACCCTGGGCCTGTCGACCCAGACTTTGGCGCTCCTCACGTCGCCGATAGCACCGTCGCGAATGAGCTCCACGACGCGCCGATAATTTTCTGTCGCGTGAATCTGCGTTCCCATCTGCGTCGCAATCTTGTCCTTATTCTTAAGGTAAGTCTCGCGCACAAGGCGCGCCTCTTCGACCGAGTTGGCGAGCGGCTTTTCGCAATAAACATGCTTGCCGCGGTTCATGGCCCAGATGCTCACGAAGGCATGCGTGTGATCCGTGGTCGAACATACGACGGCATCGATATCCTTCTGTTCGAGGCATTTTCGCCAATCCGCATAGGTTTTGGCCTTCGGGAAACGCTTTGCAGCATTGCCAAGATGATTGGCATCTACATCGCACAACGCGACGATGTTTTCGCTGCTGACGCCGTTGAGGTTCGCGCCGCCTCTACCGGCAACACCGATGATGGCGATATTGAGCTTACTGTTAGGGGATGCACCGGCTGCGAGAATACCGGCAGGGAGTATGGCTAACCCGGCCCCCGTGGCTGTGGTCGATTTAAGAAACGTTCTGCGGTTGATGTTCGATGTCATTCAATGCCTCATTCTTAAGTGGAAACAGTGCCTGTTATTAATACCTGTCGGCCAGGCAGCAATGTGCACGTGGAATAGCCTCTCTGCCCACGGATATATATTCAAGCACGAAAAGATGTCCACCCCCACGCAATTGTCTGCTCCCCCAACCAAATCTGGTAACTGCACTGAAAAATGCGCTGATGACCAGTCCTGAATGCTGCTACTTTAAGCTCTTTCAGCGTGAAAATCTAAAACCATTTACAGAAGGTCGCGAAGAACGCAAAGGGCGGCCTTTGGCCGTAACCCCGCCTCCGGCGGGGCAAGCTTTGCGTCCTTTGCGACCTTCTGTGAAATTCTTAACAGTGCCGTAGTAAGCTTGCACGGATAGCTTAAAGTAGCAGCATTCGGGCCTGTCCCTAAACTGCTCCTCAGTGTGCACGCGCTCCGCGCTGGGGAAAAGCGGCGACTCCGTCTCCGCACTCCATATAAGAGCGGGTCCCATGTGGAGTGCGGGGACGGAGTCACCGCTTTGGCGCAGCGCGGAGCGCGTCCTTGTCATGGCCCCCATGCATAGCTCGTGTGCGGAAACTTCTTCGAATTCGGTCTAATCCCATTGTGGAAACCAGAAAGGTCCGTCTTGCGGAAAAGCAGCATTCTATTCTAGCCTCTCCCGAAACTGCTACCAAAACCGGGCAACCTCAGTCCCTCCGCTTTAGAGTGACGACGTGCTGCTTGTCGGTGTCAGTTGGAACCATCGGAATGCGACGCTGCGCTGTGATGCCGTCGTCTGTGTATTCACGAAGATTGTCTGTTCGCCTTTGACTAAGTACATATCTTTGGGGGCGGTCGTCTGCCAGCGACCAGCCAAACCAGGCTGCTCATCCGCTCGTGTTACGGGTGCCCAAGGGATATCGATATAGCCGTTGCCATCGAGTACATTGCCGACACTGAACTCTCTTACGGTTGGCCCGCCTGTCTGCGCATGGCACTCAAACGTACGAAGTCGTATGTATTGCGCCGTAATAGGGTCGAATGATTTGACGTAATTCTTCATCAACTCACCTTCAAGAAGTGTCTTCCATTCCTCGCCGACTTTGTATTCGATCTTGTGTCGGGAAATGTAGTTCAAGGCGCGTTCGTCAATAATGAGCTTGCTGATTTCGCGTGGCGTACCCAGATCCAACTCGAGCCACCCATCTTCCTTACCGAAGTCCATGGCCCAGCGCGTCGTCAGATCATTATCAATCGCCATGCTCGCGCTGAGATAGTCCTGATTCAGATAGACATTTGAAGCTCTGGCGCTTTTGGGTTTGTACATCGCTCCGAACGATCGCACATACAGTTGCTGTCCCCAGTTGACGGTCGCAACTCTCGCAGTGAACTGGTAGATGCCGGTCTTGGGAACGTTGATTTTGTAGCCGCACATGGAGTGCGCGGTCATCGCCGGGAACTGAACCTGCTTGCCACCTGTGTAGCAATTCTCTACGCCAGCACTGACAATGGTGAAGAAAGTCTCAGCCTCGACGTGAATGACGCCACGCTTGACCTTGATGGGGGCCTCTTCCACGACGTCCACAGCCGCTGCCGTGGCGGGTTTTGTGGTACTACCATCCCATACCTCGCGGTAAATCGTTCCCCTATCTCTGGATTTCGTGTAGGTCGAAAGGTACTGACCGGGGATGACCTCTTCGGCGATACCCGGGCCACTCCACGCGACAGCTAGACAGTCATTGCCGGCACTTTCCGTATGCAAGGCTTCGATGTAGTAACGTTTTCCGGCCTCAAGCTGGACCGGTTTCGATGTCTGTCCCGCGTTCTTTGTAAACTCCCGCGGGTTCGTATACCATCCGACATTCGCGATCATCACGCGGTTATCGGGGTCGTGGTCGGAACTGAGAAAGAGGTCAGCATAGTCGTCTGCGGCAATCTTGAAGACATACTCGCCCGTTTTAGGAGGATAAACGAATCCTCGAATACGTGCGGCGTAGCCGTCGCCCTCACCGGATGGAGCTTCAAATATCGTTAGCGTCGTAATCTTGTCGGCCTTTTTGACAAACCCGATAGGATCGAGGTTACCTCTAATAAGGAGATTCAACCTATTGGCGACGTCAATGATCTCTTGTCCACGTTGGTTTTGATAGCGGCGATCATTCGGCGGCAAGTAACCACTTTCCGGCTTTTCAACGAGTGCGGCAATCCAGCGCATGTGTTCGACTTTATGGAACATCCCAGAGCTGCGTTCGGCCGTTTTTTCGAGAAACTCATGCCCCGACATTTTGTAACGATCAAAGATTTTGGACACATTGAAGCCACGTCCCAGTGCCATTTTCCAATTGCCATCTGTGCCGCGGAAGGTAACTGCCGCGTGAGCAGGCTGCCCAACACCCGTAGAAGGAATGCCGAAAGCTTGATTAATGAAAACGCCAAAGGAGGAGCGCGGCCCGCATTTTCCGCCCGCACCCATAAGGAGGCTCATGTCATGGTATGGAACGCCGTTGGCGCCTCGGCGCCAGACTTGACTCGCCATGCCAA
>JBLHHU010000328.1:0-3574 GCA_047615735.1 Kiritimatiellia bacterium
GCCAAGGGTCGAGACATAGATGCCCTCGGGGCCGCAGTGAATTGTGTGGGGGCGCGAATAACCTGTCTTCTCGAACAGTTCTTCGGGTTCGATGATCTTGTGGATATGCGCCTTTAAGGGGTCTTTGACGTCAAAGATAAAGATCCGCGACGACCGGATGCCCGGAACGATCAGATAGCGACGCTCAAGGAATGCATGGCCAGACAAAGGCGATAGCGATGACGAACAGGCGTTCCAGCCAAAGTGGTGGAATTCGTCGCCTGTCGTTTCCGTCATTACTTTATGGACGATCTCGCCATAAGTGTTCGAACCTTTGCGCAAATCGATTACGGCAAGCCCGTCATGCTGATCTTTGTCTTTTCCAAGCATCACCGTGAAGGCAAAATTCTCAGGTGGGGCTTCCATCGCAAGCTTGGCTGACGCGTGAAACGTTGGATCCGGCTTCATCGGTTTGTTCATTGTCTTTCCCTCCTAAAATTATCCCCACCTACATGGGGCCGAAATAAACGCAGGCTTGATCTCCTCAAAATTCGCCCACGTTGCATAGTTGGATGGCGCCGCTGATCTTCGTGGCGAGCTGGGTAAGCTGACGGCCAATATCGTGTCTGTATTCTGTGCCAAATCGGCGGATGGGACCTACGGCACCAACGCTGAAAGTGGCACCAATATTCCCTATGGTTACGGGGGCCGCAACGCTGGAAATGCCGATGTCGATCTCTTGGTCGCAATCTGCTAACCCTTGATGGCGGATCACGTCGAATTCAGCAAGCAGATCGGCCCGTGTGGTTTTCGTGTGATCAGTGTAGGCCTGCAGGCTGCCCCGCAAAATGTTTTCCTGGAACTCAGTTTCGGCAAAGGCAGCAATGGCCTTAGAGCATGAGCAGGCGTGCAGTGGACGTTCACCAATGCCGGGATGAATGAAGGCACGGGCCGGGTCTTCGGGGGTTTCGACGTGGATGATCTCGATCTTGCTGTCACGGAATCGCGCCAAAAACACGGTCTCGTTGAAGGTTGCAGCCGCCTCCTTGAGCAAAGGGGCCGCCACACGGCACACGTCCACATCCGACTTGCCCAAAAGGGCGATGCGGATCAACCGTTCGCCGATTACATAGCGACCATCACCGTTTGGTTCCTCGATCAAACCTTGTTCATGCAGGGTTTGCACCAAACGATAACAGGTAGGCTTGGGCAATCCGCTGGCCGCCTGCACCTCGGTTGCAGAGACGGGGCGGCCTATCACCGCAATAATTTCCAGCAGATTGATCAGGCGTTCGAGATGCATTTACAACGTGTACTCTTGTATTGTGAGAAAGCTTCTCACAATACAAGATTGAATCGCACCAAAGATCAAGCAATTCTTCAGAAGAAAAAGTGCGAACACGTGCCGCTGTCGCCGTAGAGGCTGGAAAACCACTTGTTGTTATGGACGTTGAACTGGACGGCCCGAAGGCGGGCGAAGTTTTGGTCGAGATCAAGGCCACAGGCATGTGCCATACGGATGAATTCACCCACTTAGGCGATGACCCGAAGGGATTTTCCCTGCGATTTTGGCCCATGAGAGCGCGGGCGTCGTTATTGGGATCGGTGAAGGCGTGACCAGTTTAGAAGTCGGCGATCACGTGATCCCGCGGTTCCTTTTTGGATTTCGCTGCGGCCGCGGGCCGGACCCATACCACGCACGCCGATATGCAGATCGAAGACATCACGCGCAATGGTTGGCATGTACGTGGATATTGGAAACCCGCGTGCATGCCGAACATTTGTCTGCAGCGCCGTATCTCGCTGAAAAGCTGGGTGGTAAAGTCGCGATTGGGGCCAACATTGCAGTGTTGCAACAGGCCTTCGGTTGGCATTTTCAATGCGGGCACCGCGTTTGAGATGAACGGCAGCCAGTTCGACCGGTTGTTCGCCTACGGAGATGTCTTTGAGATCGGAAATCTGGATGTGGTGGTGATGCATACATCAGGGCACACGCCCGCCTGCCTGACTTATTTGATTGGCGGTGCAGCGTTTATTAGCGACACGTTGTTCACGCCGAATTTCGGCACCGCGCGTGCGGAATTTACGGGTGGATCAGCGACGGAACTTTACACCTCGATCCAACGCATTCTGTCTTTGCCTGACGAGACAGCGCTGTTTTTGTGCCAGGAATACAGAACCAAGACCCGAGACACGTTCTGTTGGCGGACCACCGTGGCGGCGCAAAAGATCGTGAATGATCATGTCGGCGGTGGTAAGTCGGAGGTGGAATTTGTCGATTTTCGCACCACGTGCGATGTGCATTTAGCGATGCCGAAACTTATTATTTCGTCCATTCAGGTGAACATGAATACAGAAAAAATACCCGCGCCTGATATGGACGGCCATGTCTACCTCACAGTGCCGATCAACAAATTATAGGACGCTTCAAAACGAGGGTAGGGAGGCCCTAATTATCATGGCAGATCACCAAATTCTTATCGCAGGCGGCGGGGCCGCAGGTATTGCAACGGCAGCCAGTTTGCACAAACGGGACACATCGCTGCACATCGCCATCATTGAACCTTTAGCGGCCCGTTATTACCAGCCAGGCTGGACTATGGTGGGTGTGGGGACCTTCAAAAAGGAAGAGAACGCACGGCCCACGCGAGCGTTATGGCATCCTAAGTGACCCACATCACGGGAGTCGTCGCCTTGCTCTAACCGAATGAGAACCCCGTCACGCTTGATGACAATAAGACGCTCAGCTACGATTTTCTAGTGGTGGCGGTGGGGCTCAAGCTTGATTGGGCCGCGATTGAGGGGCCGGAAGATGCGCTTGGCAAGAACGGCGAAACGTCGAATTGTCGCGCGATCTGGCACCTTATACGTGGGAACTAGTGCAAAAAATGCGTAGCCGCGAGGCGATTTTCACCCAACTACCGATGCTGATCAAATGTGCAGGCGCACCACAAAAGACCAAGACCCGCAAATGGTCGAACGCAAGTTTGACATGCTGCACGTCTGTCCATCGCAATGCGCACCAGACTTCATCAATAACAACCCATTGGCCAATGAAAGCGGCTGGGTGGCTGTAGACTAGGTAACGCTTCAAAGCACCGTCGCTTTAAATATCTTTGGGCTCGGAGCCGCCGTTCTCCGGAATGGAGCATTGTCGCCTTAGACTGCGCCTTTAGAGTGGCAAACGGCCCAAACCTGCCGCTCGCCCACTCTTGAAAACGCTCTGGTGTAGTTCATCATAGCCGACTTTCGCGGCACACGCATAAATACGGGGTGATCAAAAACACAGTTTGTAGATTCAATAACGCTTTTTGATAGTCACTGGCCACTTCGTCTCAAGCTAAAGATGTAAAACAGCTAAGAACACGATAGAGCTCATCACGTGACACCGGTTTACTAAGATGATCTACCATTCCCTCAGCAAAACTGCGTTCTTTATCTTGCTTAAGCGCGTACGCCGTTAGTGCGATAATTGGGACATTTTTATCGGCGGCGCGGATACGGCGTCCAGCTTCATACCCATCCATATCCGGCATCTGAATATCCATTAGGATCACATCAAAATGCTCATTCAAAGCCATCTCAATCGCTTCGG
>JBLHHU010000329.1:0-3492 GCA_047615735.1 Kiritimatiellia bacterium
AAACCGCAAGCTCATTTGGGCGATTGCTGCGGGGGTGTGTGCGGGCTTGATGCATGCTACCAAAGAAACCTGTGTCATTGCGTATGCTTGCGCGGGACTTGGCTTGGTATTGACTGTCATGTGGTGTGATCGCGGCTTGTCGATTTCGCGATTCAAGGTGCAACCGTCTCACATCGTGGGCGCCGTGGTTACGACGATCGTCGTGTCTGTTGTTCTGTTCTCGTCATTTTTCACACACCCTATCGGCGTTCTGGATTCGATTCGAACGTATTTCACGTATTTGGAACGTGGCTCGGGCGAGAGTACAGAGCATGTCTATCCGTTTACCACGTATCTGAAAACCCTTGTGTATCGGAAAGAGGGTGGATTGGTCTGGAGCGAAGGCGTCATCATGGCGTTGGGGCTAATGGGTCTGGTACTGGTCGCCTGTAATGCGGCTGTGGTGCGCAAAGCGGACATCGGATTGTCGCGCTTTCTGGTGCTGTATACGGTGCTAATGACGCTGGTCTATTCGGCGATCCCGTACAAGACGCCCTGGTGTATGTTGTCGTTCCTGCATGGATGGATTCTGCTGGCGGGCATCGGCGCCGTTGGCGTATTCCGGTTGCTGGGGCGCTGGCCCCTGCAGCTCGTCTGGGTCGTGGCGGTAGCATTTGGCGTCGAGAAGCTGTCGACGCAAACATGTCACGCGGTGTTTCGCTTTGGTGCGGATGCACGCAATCCCTATGCCTACGCACATACGGTTCAACCGTACATGAATCTTGTCAATCGCGTGCACGATGTGGCGGCGACACATCCCGATGGAAAAGCCATGCGCATTGCGGTTGTCACGACGCCTGCCGACGCCTGGCCATCGCCTTGGTATCTACGCGAGTACCCCAACGTGGGCTACTGGACCAGTGTTGCCGATCTTCCGAAAGACTTTGATCCCTCCGTGATGATTGTTACGGCGGATCTAGAAGATGATTTTTCAACGCAAACACGAGACGCATTCGTCAATGAGTATTGGGGGTTGCGCGTCGATGCACTGCTCGGGCTCTATATTAAGAAGGATGCTTGGGATCTGTTTATGGCCTCACGCGGCGGGTGATCATTTAACTTGAAAGGAGCCGTTGGCACCACGAAGGACACGAAGTAAGATGGTGAGCAGGATACGGATAACCTTACGCATCGTCCAATGTGTCTTTCACTCAAATGGTGCAGAATACTTAGCGAAGAAATTGGTGAGGCACGCACGCAATCCTATGTTTTTCTTTTTCCCTTCGTGCTCTTCGCGTCCTTCGTGGTGTATCAACTGCCGCTTTTAGGTTTAAATGAAACAAGGTAATAAGAAAAGGTGTTGGGTCTATAATGGCTGGAAAAATGAAGACACGCATGATGATGCCCATTGGCATGACGATCGTATTGATAGGAGTCGCGATGACCGTTCGTGCGAGTGAACCGCAGCGCGAGCCTTTGTGGGCCGATGGCGCGCCGGATTGTGCTGTCGCCGATGAAATGCGTCACAGACCGGCCGTGACCATTTATTCGCCTACCGGCGCTGTGCACAGCGCAACGGCGGTGGTGATCTGTCCTGGTGGCGGGTACGGTCAATTGGCCATGGGGCACGAAGGTCATGATATTGCGCGCTGGTTGAATACGCTGGGCGTCACGGGCGTGGTTCTTGAGTATCGCACAAAGCGTCATCACCCGGCGCCGTTATTGGATGCCCAACGTGCTATTCGAACCATACGCTCGCGCGCAGCGTCGCTGAACATCGATCCGGCCCAAATCGGGATTCTCGGCTTTTCGGCGGGCGGCCATTTGGCCTCAACGGCTGGCACGCATTTCGACGGCGGGAATCCGGACGCGCCCGACGCCGTGGACCGCGTCAGCTGTCGACCCGACTTCATGGTCCTTTGTTATGCCGTGATCGCCTTCGGAGAACCGTTCACGCACGGCGGTTCTCAAGCGAACCTGATTGGTCGATCGCCTGAGCCAGAGCTGGTGAAGCATCTTTCGAATGAAAAGCAGGTCACGAAAGACACCCCGCCGACCTTTCTGTTTCACACCGATGGGGATGGGGGTGTCCCACCACAAAATAGTGTCGCCTTCTATCAGGCCTTGCACGCTGCCGAGGTGCCTGCAGAACTGCATATTTATCGTCAAGGCGGCCACGGCGTTGGGCTGGGACAGAGTATTCAGGGTACCCGCGATTGGTCGGCGGCATGCGCCGAATGGATGCGTGGCATGGAGCTGTTAACCGCGCCTTAACTGGTGGGGAATACGCGGGGGAGTTCGCCAACGTTGGCTCCGCCTGTCTTCGTGTCGCTCCGGCTGCCGTGATTCAAGTGACTGTTGTATGAGACTCAGGTCCTGAAAACCGGCGGAGCCCGCCGGGCTCCAGCCTGCCGCGGCGTAGCAGCGAAGCGCGAAGACGGGCCGTTCTGATGGAGAGGGCGTTTGGTTTGCAAATTCCCCTGGAGCCCGGCGGGCTCCGCCGGATGTTGGTTAATCGACAGGTCGCCGGCGCTGTTTACCACGCGCGCAAGGGCGAAGACATCAAGCGATAGTAGAACTGCGCCGCTGCATTGGTTGCGATGGTCTCAAACGTCAGATCCCCGAACACGTTGACCTGCAGTGTTGTTGGTGAAACAACGTGCCAATCGGTTGCGCTGGCTTGTAAATTGGATGCGGCCTGAATCGTATAGGCTTGGCCGGGAACAGCGGGCCACTGAATCGTGACGCCGTTACTGGTGACCGATGTGCTGAGTTCTGAAATCATCAGAAAGCTATCTGCATCGTTCGGGTCGGTGCCCGCTTGATATTCATCCAGGTTATTCACGCCGTCAGCATCGGCGTGCCCGTTGGTTGTTTGGGACAGATTGCCGAAATGCCACTGTTCCCACCAGTCGGGCAGGGTGTCGTCATCTGTATCCTCGTCGCGCGGCACATCGTGCAAGATCGTATACGTGTCTTGTGCCTGACCTTCGTCGTTGAGAAACGTGGAATCCAGGCGTCGGTCGCTCACGTCGAGCACGACAGAACCATGATCCCATAGCGACTCGGCCATCACAGGGTGGTTGAGGCCCGCTGTGTTACCAATTTTCCCAGAACTGCCGGCTACCACGTAAACGACACCGGTTCCGGTGGACTGTCGGTACGCCCCATCGCCGGTTTCGATGCCGTCGCCTGCATCGGCAATCATGTTCGTCGTGAGTGATGGCGATAACCCGTAGTGACCTTGCACGGGGTGTGAGCGCTCGTAGGCGTGGCTGTGGCCCGACAGCACCATGTCGACGCCATAAGCATCCATGAGCGGCAAGAAGCGCTCGCGCATGTCTCGCATGCGCCCTTCGCTGTCAAGGGCGTTGTCACTGTTGTGCGTGCCTTTGGTGTAGGGCGGGTGATGCCAGAAGGCGATGATCCACTCCTGCAGGGTGGCTGCCAGATCAAGCTCAAGCCAGGCGTACATCGCGCCATTGGTCGTGCGGTCCGTGCCGAACGAATCGA
>JBLHHU010000330.1:0-3466 GCA_047615735.1 Kiritimatiellia bacterium
TCAGGATCACCCGCAGAGAAAATATAGGCAACCAGATCGCTAAGTTCATCGGCGTTGAGCGCATTGACCAAGCCGGCCGGCATGGGCGAAAAGGCGAAGGGTTCGCGCTGCTTCACATCGGCCAGCGTGACATCCACATTGCTATCAGGCGAAAACGGGTTCGTCATGATGTGTGCAATGCCATCTTCTTCTCCACCCACGCGACCGATAATGGACGATCCGTCCTTCATCGTAAACTGTGTGCTGCCATACTGATCGGAAATCACTTTTGACGGAGCGATGATATTCTCGAGCATATCGGCCACCGTGTAACGGCTTGCCGCTCCGGTCAGATCCGGTCCAATACCCATGCCCTCGCCAGCAAAACGATGGCAGGCCGCACACGCTGTTGCGTGGAACAGGTTTTCCCCACTGGCAAAATCCCGCCCGGCAAGATTATCTTTGACGCTCGTGACGGCCTCATCAACTGTCCAAACGCGACCCGGACCTTTCGGCGTTACAACAGCACGTGCTTTGGCAACGGTCTTGCCGGACATCGCGTCGTACTTCGCCCGAAGCACGGGGTCACTGACCAAGGCAAGCGCCTCTTTGCGACTGTTTTCGATGAATGCTCCATAGCTGTTTCCGCCCTGCCACGTCTTCGCACGTGGAAACCAGGAGAAATAACCGGCACGATCAGCCTCCGTCCAGCCCGTCGCAATGGAACGCAGCGTAAATGCCAAGGCAAACTGTTGCACGTTTGGACGATATGCTTCTGTGCGTTTCGTCGCACCAGCATAGTTGTCGTTGCGCTCGAGAATCGCATCGCTGAGGATCTTATCTTGCGTATCCGTCGCACTCAGCACCATACGTACGGTTTTCGTCACCGCTCCGGGCGCCTCGAGATGCAAGAGAACCTGCGATAATTCTCGATTCACCATATTGTCTGAATGCGGATACAAGGGGTTCAGCGCCGTAATCACAGCAGCGGCGTCCGCATCACTTGGCTTACCATGACGTGTCATGGCAAGCTGATAAGATCGGATCGCGGCCAGCAATTGATCGGTCGGCAGTGCGGCGCCATCCAAACGGTTCAAGGCTGCCAGAATCGCGCTTTGCTGTTCGCCTGTGCCAACGCGCGCTAAAGCCGCTGCCAATTCAATGATCGCCCACGGCTTGCGTGCCGAGTTCAAGGCGTCCTGCCATGCTGCCGTGGGTTGCTTCTCAAGTGCCACGCGGGCGGCATAACGAATAAACCGATCGTCATGGCCGATATAGGGCAGCGCCTTCGCAACCGCCTCCTGGCCGACGCCATGTTCATGCAGTGCTTCCAGTTCGCGCCGCAATTTAAGCAGTGGATTAATGGGGTCCGCTTTGACGAGTGCCGTGGACGCATCCCCGACATAGCTTAGACGGTACAAGGCCGATGTCGTGCGGCGCCCACCCACCATGAAGTACATGTTTCCATCGGGATGAATCGTCACATCGGTCAACGGCAAGGGCTTGCCGAAAACAAACTGTTCGCTGGTCGCTTTATAGCTGGCCCCATCTTGTTCGAGATGCACAGCGTACATCGTGCCAAAGGTCCAGTCGTTGATATAAATGGCCTTCTGGTACTTCGCAGGAAACTTGGCGCCCAAACCGCTGCTGACGCCGGTCGGACTTCCCGGGCCGATGTCGATCGTCGCGGGCAAGGTATCGGTGTAATACGACGGCCATTTTCCTGTCCCGTTTCGCCAACCCCAATCGACGCCGGACACGGCATGATTGACACGCGTCGGACGATACCAGGGCGCACCAATGTCGTACTCCATATCGGCGTCAAACGCGAAGAGTTCACCATCGATATTGAAGGCCGCATCAAACTCGTTGCGAAAGCCGTGACAGATGACCTCCTGCGTTTTGCCATCGGGGCTGACCTTCATAATGAAGCCACCGGGCGCCAATCGACCCCGGTTGTGTCCACGCCCGTCAGCCATGCGCGGTAAAAGGTGATCCTCTTGCCACGCTTTGGCCATACGGTAGCGCGTGGCCGACTCGGGCATGTCGGAATTATTACCGCTCACGAGGTAAATCGATTTCTTATCCGGACTCAATACTGCACTGTGCGTTCCGTGCTCTCCACCCGCCTTATACGGAATAATAAATTCTTCCTTGTCGTACTGGTCATCGCCGTTTGTATCCGTGAGACGATGGAGTCCTTGCCTACCGCCCTCATCCACCATGACATACAGACTGTTGAATGCGTAAAGCGCACCGTGCGCACCTGTCACTTTCACATCAAGCTTCTCCACCGACACGTCAGGTGTCAGCGTGACTCGATAGATACCACCGTATTGGTCGGTCGTAATGAGGCGGCCCTTGTGATCGACGGTCATACCGACCCAGGAGCCTTGTGTGCCCTTGTCGACATCGTAAATCTTCTCGGCTTTGAAGCCCGGAAGGGTCGTGACGGGGAGCGTCGTCGGAGTCGCCTTTTTGACAACCCCGCTGGCAGCTTGCGCATTTCTAAAGACATGCCCCCAAGGCCCTGATCCGTATTTGGCCACGGCCACCGCCTGATGCCATTCACCCTTTGGGGACTGGGCCTGCCAACTCGTATCACTGACGATACGGCTATTTCCCATGTCCAGCGACAATACGAATCCCGCAATATTGCCTTCGTTGCGGGCCTCCACCAGGATGCTGTTTTCACCGGCTTTCAGGTATTTGGCGACATTCGGGTTATGCTGTGCGACTTCCCAGTTCGAGCCTGAAAGAACCTTTTTCCCGTTGATCGTCAGCGCGTACCCGTTGTCGCAAGACGCCAGAAGGGCCGCTTTCTTCGGAACAGCCTTCAGCGCAAAGGTTTTCTTAAAATTGACGCGTTCCGTCTTCGCGGGGCTCTGTTTCCAGATCCAAAGCGGCTCATCCGCAGATGCGACGCTAGAAAACACAAAAAACACCAAAAGATTCAAAAGACCTAAACGCATGTGTATCTCCAAGTTGCTCTTACTGAAACAGAAAAGAAAGAAGCCTGACGACCCATCAGCAGAAATGCAAACCAAATTAGCGACAGAGGCAGCCTAGGACGTGCTCTGGCCGCATGAGCCTTACGAAATCGTTGCGATCGTTCGGAATGAAGCTTTTGATCGCCTCTCCCGAATGGCGTTATTTACGCGTTTCCAGCGCTCTTAATCGTAATCGCTAAATCCAGCAGCATTCTGACCTATCCCGAATGCCGCTACTTTAAGCCATCGGTGCATGGTTACAACGGCACTGTTAAGATTTTCACAGAAGGTCGCGAAGGACACGAAGGAAAGAACCCTCCTTCGCGCTCCGCGCTACGGCGGGCAAGCCGGCGGAGCCCGCCGGCAGCAGTGGTTGAGCCTTTGCGTTCTTCGCGACCTTCTGTAAATGGCTTTAGATCTCCACGCTGGAAGAGCTTAATGTAGCGGCATTCTGGCCTATCCCCATCTTTCAATTATTTCAACTTTTTACACACTTC
>JBLHHU010000331.1:0-3431 GCA_047615735.1 Kiritimatiellia bacterium
CCGTGTTCCCAGACTCTTCGGGCCGTCCTTCTGTCGAGGCACCCTTGCATGACTCCTTTCCTTACATCTACGTCGTCCATACCCACCCCGCGCGCGTCAACGGCTTGACCTGTGGGACCCAAGGCCCCGCGGAGTGCGAACGCCTCTTCCCGGACGCTTTGTGGGTTCCCTATGTCGACCCCGGCTACACCTTGTGCATGGTCGTACGTGACGCCATGATGAAATACACGGAGCGCACGGGGGCCTGCCCGAAACTCATCGTCCTTGAAAATCATGGCATTTTTGTGGCGGCCGACACCGTTCAGGAAATTCACGACCTGTACGCACACGTCATGGACACACTAGGCGCCGAATACAGCGCGGCAAACACATCGGAATCGCTGACCCTGGCCGGCGATTCGCCGGACGCTGAAACGATCAACGCGACAACGGCTGCGATTCAGTCGGCTCTGGGCCCCAAGCAGGCAGCCTACGTAGCCGCGCACGCACCATTCCATGTCCCGCAGGGGCCGCTAACCCCGGACCATATTGTCTATTCGAAATCATATGCACTTGAGTGCGAAACCGTGGATGCAGCCGCCATTGAGGCCTTCATCGCCGCAAACGGTTACCCCCCCTCAGTCGTGCGCACGGCCAACGGCGTTTTCGGCGTTGGGTCTACCGAAAAAGACGCTGCGCTGGCGGTTGAGTTCGCAGAGGATGGCTCGATCGTCGAGCAGTTGACGGCAAAATACGGTGGCATGCGCTACCTGACCGATGCGTCGCGCGAGTTTATTGAAAACTGGGAAGTGGAATCCTACCGCAAACAGATTTCGACAGAGTAGTCGCATTTTCGAGCACTCGCATCCCGTAGGCCAAGGACAAGATTAACCACAGAGGACGCAGAGGAGAGCTCTCCTTCGCGTCCTCTGTGGTTAATCTCTTCTTCAGTGGCCGGGATTTCTGCAATGCGGATTTTTTATGCCCGGCATTCGGCCCTATGGAACGCTAGTGATTTGCGGGGTAAAAAAATGCGCCCTGACTGTTCCTTTTCTGGCGTGCCACGCTTGCCGTGGTTGGCCGAAAATACTAGGAACGATCAGGGCGCTCAGATGGGTTAAGAGGTATCGACCCATCCAGGAGCGACGTGCCCAGCGTATTGCAGGCGCGCCATCCATTTTATTTAGTAACGGTGTCCACCACCACCGCCGCCGCCGTAGCCACCGCCACCGCCGCCGCCACCGTAGCCGCCGCCGCCACCGCCACCGCCGCCGCCGCCATCGCGACTTGGACGAGGTTGCGATTCATTGACACGCAGCGGACGTCCCAGGAAGTCGGAATCGTTTGCGCCTTCGATAGCCTTCTTGGCTTCATCGTCATTGGCCATCTCAACGAAACCAAACCCGCGGGAACGCCCCGTTTCACGATCCATAATGACTCGCGCCGAAGTAACTTGACCGTACGCTTCAAAATGCTCCTGAAGCAGTTGGTCGGTTGCAGAAAAAGGCAAATTGCCTACGTAGATATTCATCCGTAATTACCTTACTGTATCATTTATGCTCAACACCGGTACGCAAACCATGACACGCGTTCAAGCCCGGGGGTGGTTGGCCATTCACAACAAACAGCTCATCTATTATATTTTTGGAATCAATCCACCGTGAGACCAAAAACCACCGACGCTATAGCGGAAAACCGAAACAGACGGCGGTGCCAAATCAGGTCCAACGGCATTCACCGAATTTCCTGAACGTTTTAACTTTTGCGTATTTTATGCACTATAGCAACAATTCATTCTCGAATGGCGACGACTTGTCATCCCCTAGCGCTAGGGGCCGACAGACTAACTCGGGCGTTCAATCCGGCTCAAGCCACCCATATAGGGCACAATCGCCTCTGGGAGCTCTATGCTTCCGTCAGCACGCTGGCCATTCTCAAGTATGGCAACGACCAAGCGGGCCAAGGCGACGCCAGACCCGTTAATCGTGTGCAAATGCTGTGGTTTTCCGTTTTCCGCGCGATGGCGGATGTTGGCCCGGCGGGCCTGAAAATCTTCGAAATTGCTGCACGACGAGACCTCAAGCCAGTCATTTTGCCCTGGCGCCCACAGTTCGATGTCATAGCATTTGGCTGCCGCAAAACTGAGGTCTCCGCCACAGAGCTGTAGCACACGATACGGCAGCCCCAGGCGCTGCAAAATGTCTTCTGCATCAGCCAACAGTGTTTCCAGCTCATCATAGGAGGTAGCCGGATCAACGAACTTGACCATTTCGACCTTGTCGAACTGATGCATGCGAATCAATCCGCGTGTATCCTTTCCGGCAGCACCCGCCTCGCGACGGAAACAAGGCGTGTAGGCCGTGAGCTTGAGCGGCAGCGGCTCTTCAATGACTTCATCGCGATAGATGTTGGTCACGGGCACTTCGGCAGTCGGAATCAAATACAGATCGTCGGACGGCACGTGATACATATCCTCGGCCATTTTGGGTAACTGACCGGTGCCGGTCATCGACTCTCGATTGACAACAGAAGGCGGCCATACTTCACGATACCCATGATGCGTGACGTGCACATCCAACATGTACTGAATCAAGCCCCGCTGCAAACGCGCCCCTGTGCCTGTGTATAGAACGAAACCGGCGCCGCTCAACTTGGCCCCACGTGCAAAGTCGACCAAAGCCAAATCCTCAGCAAGCGCGACATGCCCCTTAGGTTTGAAATCGAATGTGGGAATATCGCCATGTGTGCGCACAAGCACATTGGACGATGCGTCTGAGCCGGCAGGCGTGCTTGTGTGGGCCGTGTTAGGAATCGCAAGCAGCGCCTCGTGCAAGGCCTCGTCGTTGGCGCGGCCTTCGACCTCCATGGCAGCAATTTCTTCACCCAGCGCACGCATCGAGGCCTGCACCTCGGTCGTATCTTCGCCACTGCGCTTAAGCTGGCCAATGTCTTTCGATACCGCGTTGCGACGTCCTTTGAGCCCCTCCATCTCGGTCAAGCGAGCCCGGCGAGCTTTATCCAACTCAAGAACGCTATCCAACACAGTGGGATCAGCCCCTTTCAAGGCCAGCCCGGCACGGACTCCGTCCAAATCGTCTCGTATGCGTCGAATATCCAGCATGATTCACCATCCATTAGGATGCACACCGCGGCATGCATGTCGGTTTTGCAATAAGGCCGAAACCCTATAAAATCAAGCCCTGCAACGAAAGCAGAAAAGCAATTCAGCCAAAGGACGTTACGTTTTCTAATGGCAAGGCGCGCTGTAGCGTTTAATGTACAAGCGCATGAAAACAAACCAGTACCATCCCATAGGCCACAGACTAGATTAACCACGGAGTTACCATGTAGAAAGAAATAGCCAGTCCTCCATGCCGAGACCATAGTGAAAAGCGATCGTCGGCAAGGTCGCTACTAACAACAAAAAGGAGGACTGACTATGAGTAAGGCTA
>JBLHHU010000332.1:0-3427 GCA_047615735.1 Kiritimatiellia bacterium
AACGCCAGTGATATGAAAAGTGATGGCGGATACAACGATGACGTGACGAACTGGTGAGTTCTGCGAGATTTGAATTTTTAAGCGATCGTGCGTCGTTTGGTCTAGATGGAGTACGCTCGCTTTGCTACGATGAAACACTATGAATGATGACATTGTAAGTCTAACGGTCTGGGGTTGGCGCAAAAAGGGTGAAGCGACGGTTCCTGCAGCAGAGGTTGCCGCCAAACGCCGCCGCCACGCCGCGATCGAATTTTGTGTTATGCTCACCGTTGCTGCACTGCTGCGGTTCGTCTTTAAAAAACCGACACTTAGCCTGTTTGTCGCGTCGATGGCCACGGCCGTGCTGGTCGGAGGTTTTCTTTATTCTCCGCTCTATTATGGCATAAAGCGATTCGGTACCATGCTTGGACATTGGCTCGGCCTGGCGGTGACTTGGCTTTTATTGGTACCGTTTTTCTACATTTTCTTCACAATTACCCGAATCATTTTTGTGATGCTCGGCAAAGATGCCATGTGTAGAAGGCTGGATCGTTCCGCAAAATCCTATTGGATTGCGCATGCGGGATCGCCCGAGCCCGATCAGTACAGAAAGCAATACTGACACATGAATATTCTTGGCATCAGTGCCTATTACCACGATTCGGCCGCCGCCTTGATTCGCGACGGGGAAATCATTGCAGCGGCACAAGAGGAACGCTTTACGCGAAAGAAACACGATCCCGGCTTCCCCACAGAAGCTGTCCGTTATTGCCTGGCCGAAGGTGGGCTGACGGAAGCCGGCGTGGATGCCGTTGCCTTCTATGATAAGCCGATCACAAAGTTCGGGCGCATCATGGAAACCTATTTTTCCGTCGCGCCGCGCGGACTGAGGCCGTTCATGATGGCGATTCCCTTGTGGATGCGTGAAAAGCTCTGGATTCCTCTGCAAATTGAAAAATCACTAGAGGCATGCGGTGTGACAATCCCGCACGAGAACGTCTATTTCACAGAACATCACGAATCGCATGCCGCCAGCGCTTTTTTCCCAAGTCCATTTGAAAATGCTGCCGTACTGACGATCGACGGTGTTGGCGAGTGGGGCACAAGCAGTATTGGCCACGGCGTCGGTAATCGTCTGAATCTGATAGAGGAAATGCATTTTCCCCATTCGCTTGGTCTACTGTATTCTGCTTTTACGTATTTCACAGGGTTCCGGGTCAATTCCGGAGAATATAAACTCATGGGGCTCGCTCCCTATGGTGAGCCAAAGTATGTCGACTTGATCCGCGAGCATCTTTTGGATTTAAAGGACGACGGCTCCTTTCGTTTGAACATGGATTATTTCGGCTATCTCGATGGCTTGACCATGACCAACGATAAATTCGCTGAGCTTTTCGGTGGCCCCGCCCGTAGCGCGGAATCGGACATCACACGCCGTGAAATGGATCTTGCCCGATCCATTCAGGTCGTGACGGAAGATATCGTTATGAAAATGGCGCATCATGCCAAATCGCTCACGGGTGAGAATAACCTCTGTTTGGCAGGCGGCGTCGCGTTGAACTGTGTTGCCAACGGCATTCTTAAACGCGAAGGACCATTTGAAAATATATGGATTCAGCCGGCCGCCGGTGACGCAGGTGGCGCGCTGGGTGCGGCTCTAACGGTCTGGCACACCGTCGAAAAGAAGCCCCGTAATGTCACGGCCGGTAAAGATGCCATGAAGGGCTCTTATCTCGGACCTGATTTTTCAGACGACGAAATTGAAGCCTTTCTGAAAGCAAAAGGCTACGGCTATCAAAAACTTGCTGAACCGGAATGGAGTGAATTCATTGCGCGTCATATTGACGAAGGCAACGTCATCGGCCTCTGTCAGGGGCGCATGGAATTTGGCCCGCGTGCACTCGGCGGGCGATCCATTATCGGTGATGCGCGATCCCCGAAAATGCAGTCAGTGATGAACCTGAAAATCAAGTACAGGGAATCGTTCAGACCCTTCGCGCCGTCTTGTCTTGCCGAGCGAGCTAGTGATTATTTCGAACTCGAAGGTGATTCCCCATATATGCTTTTGGTCGCGCCGGTACAACCGTCGCGCTGCAATGACGTCCCAACACAGACGGACTTGCCTATTCGAGACTGGGTTAATCAAATACGTTCAGATATTCCCGCGATCACACACGTCGACAATTCGGCGCGGGTACAGACCGTGACGGCTGAGACGAATGAGCGATTCTACAACATCATCAAAGCGTTCGAGGCGCGTACAGGTGAGGGGATTGTTATCAATACGTCCTTTAACGTACGAGGCGAACCCATTGTGTGCACGCCTGAGGATGCGTATCGCTGTTTTATGCGTACAGAGATGGATGTCCTGGTACTGAATTCTTTTGTTCTGACGAAGGATAATCAACCGGAATGGGATGAGGGCAAGGATTGGCGCGAAGATTTCGTGCTCGATTGATCGATCTCGCTTCTTTTTTCGCGCTGTCACAGTGCGTCGCTTTGCCGTAAGATCCGCGTATGAGTGTGAAACGCATACTGCTTGGCGTCACCGGTTCGATTGCTGCCTATAAGGCCGCCGAATTGGTCCGTTTAATGAAAACTCGCGATTGGGACGTCCACGTTGTGATGACCCAGAACGGAGCGCGTTTCGTTGGCCCCATCACGTTTCAAACACTCTCGCAAAACCCTGTCGGTATTGATCCTTGGGACGAAACGGTCTGGCGGCCCGAACATATTGATGTGTCAGAAAAGGCGGATGTATTCGTCGTTGCGCCATGCACCGCCAATACGATGGCGAAACTGGCCCATGGCTTGGCCGATGACTTGCTCAGCGCAACAGCATTGGCCTGTCCGGCACCACTGATCATCGCACCCGCCATGAACGTTAATATGTGGAATCACCCAGCAACGCAGCACAATCTTGCGACCTTAAAGGAACGTGGGGTGCGCGTCGTCGACGTCACCACAGGCGATCTCGCTTGCGGCTATACCGGTGAAGGGCGCATGGCTGAACCAGTGGATATTCTTGATGCCATAGAAGCCGCGTATCAAGCTCAGGCGCGCTAAGGTTTAATCTCATGTCCTCCAGCAATGCTGACCTATTTCTGTTCAATCAGAATGCGGTGCGTATCGCGCGCATCGAAACAGCCTTTTCCATGCGCGCACGCATGAAAGGGTTGCTTGGCCGCAGCGCATTGCCCGAGGGCACGGGCATGTACATACGTCCCTGTTCATCGATTCACACGTTTGCGATGCATTTCACGATAGACGTCGTTTTCGTGAACACCGATCTGCGTGTTGTCACCATTCAACGGCGCTTGTCACCGAATCGAATGCTACTTGGGGGAAAGGGCGCAAGGGGTGTGATCGAATTTCAGTCGGGATGGCTAGCGGAGGATGCGCTACAGGTTGGTGAATGCGTTTCGCTGAACCCATAGTGCATCATGGA
>JBLHHU010000333.1:0-3398 GCA_047615735.1 Kiritimatiellia bacterium
GCGCGCGAACCAATTTTGGGATGTTTTCTTATGTTTTGACGGTATTTTACGCGCGTTGGACATGCCAGCCCTTTAAAGGAATGTGTTAAGATGAAACACCTCTTATATCGGTTGCCTACAGGGGATACCAGCAAAAACAAAACCCCGCATTTGGCACTTGCATTCTAAGCGCCTGCTGCTATATTTGCCGATCCGTTTAACACATTGGACAACAGGCGACCCATGAAGACCGATATCCATCCAGAATACACAGACGCAACGATAACATGTAGTTGTGGCAACGTACTCAGCACGCGTTCGACCGTGAAGGAAATGCACATCAATACGTGCTCCAAGTGTCACCCGTTCTACACGGGTCAGAACACCTTCATCGACACCGAAGGCCGCGTTGAGCAGTTCCGCCGTCGCTACGAAAAGCGTGACTAACGACATAGATTCAAGCCAGAGATCTTGCTTCGGCAATACTCTGGCTTTTTCTATGCACTGTCTTCGGCCCCGCAGGCCGACCTACGAGAGTACACGACGCCCGACATGATTGACCGAAGGCACGTTGAGAAAGCGCTCACGCGCTTGACCGAGATCGAATCCCGTCTGTCCGAGCCCGGAACTGCGTCCAATCAGAAACTTTATCAGCAACTGGTGCGCGAGCACTCTGCCCTTAAAAAGCTCTCCGACAAGGCTCAACACTTCTTTGACCTGATGACGACCTTCGAGGAGCACAGCGCGCTCATCAAGGACGAGAGCTCCGACAGCGAATTACGCGAATTGGCTCAGGCCGAAATCGGCGAGGTAGAGGAAGCACTACCTCAGGCCGAAAAAGACCTCATGTTCGCGCTGCTGCCACCAGAGCCGAGCGAAGAACGCAACGCCATCGTGGAAGTTCGCGCTGGTACGGGTGGCGACGAAGCGGCCCTGTTTGCTGGCGACCTCTATCGTATGTATTCCCGCTTTGCCGAAACACAAGGCTGGAAAATCAACCTGATCAGCGCCAGTGCCAGCGAAGTCGGCGGATTCAAGGAAATCATGTTCTCTGTTGAAGGTGCGCATGTATACAAGGTCCTGCAGTACGAAAGCGGGGGCCACCGTGTGCAACGCATTCCCGTTACCGAATCCTCGGGTCGCATCCATACATCGGCCGCCACCGTCGCCGTTTTCCCTGAAGTCGAGGCCGAAGATGACATCACCATTCCTCCCGACGAGGTTCGAATCGACATTTATCGCGCCTCTGGACCCGGCGGTCAGAGCGTCAACACCACCGACTCCGCCGTCCGTCTAACCCATATCCCCACGGGCGTCGTTGTACAATGTCAGGACGAGAAGTCACAGCAGCGCAACCGCGAAAAGGCCATGAAAGTGCTGACGGCCCGTATTTTGGATAAGCGCCGACAGGACGAAGCGGACGCCATGGGGAAAAAGCGCCGCGCACTGATCGGCTCCGGCGACCGCAGCGAACGCATTCGCACCTACAACTTTCCGCAGAACCGCTTGACCGACCACCGCATCAACATGACCCTGTATAGCTTGGATCGCGCGATGGAGGGTGCGCTTGAAGACCTAACCAAGGTCCTGCGCGAACACGACCTCCAGGAGCGCGTCGCACAGGAGCTCAAGGAGCTCGCGACGGAATCCGAGCCTAGCTGATCACGGGTGAACGTTTCGTCATTGCACGACATGCCCTTTTCACGCTACATAGACGGTTCCGATGAGCACCAACACGATTGACTACATCCTACGATCCGGAACGGACTACCTGACGACGCGCAACGTGGAATGCCCCCAGAGCATTCTCGAAATCCTGCTGTGTCGCCTGCTCGCTTGCAAACCCCTCGAACTCACCACACGTCGCGAGGAAATGCTTCCCGATAAGTATCTGGATGCGTTGCGACGAGGCTTAAAACGCGCCGGGGAGCATCAGCCCGTTCAGCACATCGTCGGCGAAGTCAACTTCATGGGGCACATTCTTAAATCCGATGCCCGCGCCCTCATTCCACGCCCGGAAACAGAACAACTCGTCGACCTGGCGCTTAAAAACGACGCGCTCTGGACAGATCCATCGCCTCGCGTGATTGACTTCGGCACCGGCAGCGGGTGCATCGCCATCGCCATCGCAAAAGCCCGACCGGATGCCAAAATTCTGGCCATCGACATCAGCGACGACGCGCTCGCGCTGGCCCGTGAAAACGCCGCTAAGCACGAGGTCGCGGATCAAATTTCGTTTGCGAATCAAGAATTGAGCGACCTGGTGGAACCTGAATCCGTCGACCTGGTGATCTCCAACCCGCCCTACATCCCCAGCGCCGACTGTGACGCCTTGCCTGACGTGGTCCGCAACCATGATCCGCGCACCGCACTGGACGGCGGACCCAACGGCCTCGTGATCATCGCATCGCTCGTTATGGACGCCGCATGCGTCTTAAAGAACGGAGGCGCCCTCTACCTCGAAATGGGCGCCGATCAAGGGACTCAGGTCCGCGCCCTTTTCGAAGAGACCGGCTTCGGCAACGTCACCGTCGCGCCCGATCTGACAGGCCGAGACCGCTTCGTTCACGGCACGCTGTCGATGGCCTAACACGGCGCGAGCGTTTCGCGCTCAATTAACCCAGATCCACGACCGCAGGTTCTTCGACGACGTTGCTTTTCTTGAGCAAGTCGAATTCGGAGATGGTCGTGGTGTTGAGGCTGATCTTACGCAGGGTGATGGCGTCGGTCGGACAACGGCGCAAGCAGGCGCCACAGCGAATGCACTCATCGGAATCAATCCAAATGTAGGTCGCCTCGTGACTGCGAGAGGTTTCGAGCTCGGTCTTGACGTTGTCGTGCTCGTCCTTAAACAGACGGGAAATCTTTTTGATGCAATCTTTGCGCGGCGCAACCTTAATGCACCAATCGCAATGGATGCATTTGTCCTGATTGATTTCGAATTTGTAGTGGCAGAGGTAGCAACGTGTCGCGTGCACGCCTGTCGAGGCTTCGTTGAAACCCAACTCGACCTCCGTAACGCCGTCGCGTTTTCGAACGTCTAGCTCCGGAATGTGCTGGCCCTGCTGAATGTCGTGATCACGCAGACGACCGGTTTCGCCGTTCGTGCTGACGAGGTCAATTGCCACGTGCGTCTTGCGGCGCTGCGTGCCCACCAAATACAAGTCAATCAAATCGGCAGCCTTTTTGGCGTCATTGACGGCCGTAATGACATCCTGGCCACCGTCTTTGAAATCCCCGGCAACAAACACGTTTTCCAAGGTGGTGTTGTGCCCGTCGGTAGCACGCAGGTTTTCTGGAAGAATTTCGAACTGACGCACTTGGCCAATCGCCACAATCATCAGATTGGCGCTGACCTCAAAATCACTGTTCTCGATCGGCGTGATGGGCGGCTTGCTGTGCCCAGGCTGCACATCCCC
>JBLHHU010000334.1:0-3391 GCA_047615735.1 Kiritimatiellia bacterium
TCACTGAGCCTTGTCGCTGCGTCAACGATGTAAACCAGCAGGATGTTGTCGCGCTTGCGGGCGTCGAAGCTGCGTTTGAACACGGTGAACTCGGTTAAGTCACTGTCGTCGATACGCAGGCGCTTGATGATGGCGGCCCGTAAGGCCTTCTCGGAATGCGCAAGCGGCAATTTGAGTTCAGAAATACGAATCATGTGCAGGAGGCTGCCACAGGAGCGCAGAGAAGGCAAGCGGGCTGGTCCGCACTCTTCTGGATATGCCACTTATGCACCGACTGTCGAAGTCTGCGTGAAACGACATCTGTTCGAACTGTTTTTGTGGTCGGGTTTACTTGCGGCTGCGAGACCGGCGCACTGCACTCGGCGGATCGCGGCGGGGTGTGTCTCGCCTAACAACACCACAACAAGGAGTACTCATGAAGCATTCGATGTCATTCACGCTGGCGGCACTGTTGGTCGTTGCAGGGACAGGGGTATGTCAGGCGGAAACGGAGTCGGGTAACGTGGTCGAGGGCATGGGTAAAAAGCTCGTGCGTGGTGTTGTGAATACGATCACGGGTGTTGTGGAGCTTCCCGTGCAGACGATCAAGGGCTATAAGTCCGGCGTTGGTTTTATCAAAAACGAAACGGGGTCTAAGACGGTTGGAACCGTGCTGGGTTTCTTTCGTGGCATTGGGCACGCTGCGGGTCGAACCGCGCATGGCGTCGTTGATGTTGTCGGTTTCTGGGCCGCGAATCCTGAATCCAACGACGGTGTGGGGATTCCCTTGGATGCCGAATACGCGTGGGAAGAAGGGACACGCTACAGCATCATGAAGCCGACGCTGAAAGAAGGCTTGATGCCGTATCCGCGCAAGCTCGTGCGCGGCTTGGGTGACACTTTTTTGGGTATTCTAGAACTTCCGGGACAGGTCGTTAAAGGCGTTCGTGATGATGGCGTTGCAGGCTTGCCTATGGGCATTGTCAAAGGCGTCTGGTTTTCGTCCAGTCGTGTCGTGAGCGGAGCCGATGCCGTTTTGTTTCTTGCACCCAATCCTGAGGATCAGCTGGGGTACGCCTTCGAGCAGGCATGGCCTTGGCAGTCGCTCACGGAATAAGAATCGTTATTAAATGAGTTGGCGAACGGCGCACTTCTAACGAGGTGCGCCGTTCGTCGTTTTTAGAACCTATAGCGTGCCCCGCGGGACGCGCATTCGCGTCAACTTAAGGAATCGCGGTATGCGTCTACGGCCTGAAAGGCCTACATAGATGCGCCCAACAACGTCCTTGTTGCAACTCACCTTTTTTGGGCTCTTAATTTGGAGTGCGGCGGCAGAGGGCGAGAATAACGAGCCCGGCGACGCCGCTTTTGCAGAGCCAGAGAGGCACGAGCGGATCTTCGTCCACGTTTCGCGTTGTGAATGTACATATTCGTTCAACACAGCGCTGAAGAAAAGCGGTGTCGACGGGTGAGATTGCCCCGCACCAGAGCCTCGTTCCCCCGCGCAACGCGGGGCAAGCTCGGCACGGTGCACGGCAATCTCACCCTCTGCCACCGCACTCCAAACTTCCCGTCAAAATAGCGTACTTTCAGCGTTATGCGCGGGGCGCTCCCGCTCAGGGCGCTGTGAAGGCTTTGAGGGCATCGAAGTATTGTTGCTGCCCACGCCAGAGGAGATCGTTGTGACCTGCGCCTGGGACTTGAACGAGGGTCTTGTTGGTGGCGCCGCTATGGTAGTGTAGCGCTTGCCCGTCGGTGATGGGGATGATCCAATCGCGCTCGCCGTGGATGATGAGTGTCGGTGCGCTAACGGTTGCAATTTTGCCCAGCGCGCCTAGAGCACCATCGCTGCCGGTCTCGTCTTTGACGTCACCGACACGTCCACCCAGTCGCTCGACGAGTTGGGCCGGATACGCAAAGCCGCTTTCGATGATGAGACCCGCGATGCCGTTGCCCGCATGCGTGGCTATTTCCAGGGCGGATGCACTGCCGAGCGATCGGCCCATCACGTAGAGGCGTGCGGGTTTCAGTTTGTTGGCGTCCAGAAAAGCGGGTAGCTGATCAAATATCTGGCGCGCGTCCGAGAGTAAGGTTGTGACGGTGGGCGTGCCTTCGCTTTTGCCGTAGCCACGGAAGTCAACAATCAGGAGACTTAATCCGAGTTGGCCATAGAAGCCCGCGATGTCGTTGTAGTCGGAAGCAATTTCGCCGTTTCCATGGAAGAATAGAACAAGCGGTGATTCACTATCCGATATGAACAGACGGCCTGCCAGAGAAACATCATCGTCGACTTTGATTGTAATGTCATGTGTATCGTCGGGGCGATTGTCGGGGCGCGGGTGAAAGATCACGCGAAGGTTCTCGGGTTCGTCAAAGACGTTTTGCATGGCTTTTCCTTTCGCTTGATCAGCGCTGTCTGTTGTTTGCGGATCCTCGGCTGAGCATGCCTGTAAGAGGCAGGCAATCAGCATCGCTGTCCACGGGTAATGTTGAGCATTCGTTTTCATTGTCAACGGATATAGATGTTAATAATGAACGGCATTAGCAGGTAGCAAAAAACACTCCTCGCTTGACGCATTTCCTACAGTGAGTATGGTGTGAATCGTCATGCAAAAAGAGACCAACGCAAATAAGCGCGGCGAAGTCCGCAAGATTTACAAGACAGGCGAGTATACACATTACGTCACGATTCCCAAAGTGGAGATTGATGCTCTGGGTTGGCGCGCGAATCAGCGCGTCGTCGTAAAACGTGTCGGTAATCGTATCATCATCGAAAAACCGACGCGTGGCACAAAACGCTAAAACGTTTTTGCGCTACAGTACGGCTCGGTAAGACGCTAGTGCCGCCCGTATGCCTCGGGGGTTCATCAGTAAATCCGTTCCGATCAATGCTGCATTGTAGCCTTTGTCGCGTACACTGATAATCGTTTCAGGGCTGATCCCGCTCTCGGCCACCTTGATCGAATCCACTGGCAAGAGACTAATGTTGTCAAAGGCGGTAAGATCTGTTGTGAAATCTGACGCTCCGGTACTGATTTTCTGATTAGCAAGGGACTGTTCAAAGCGATCGCCTTTGTCGAGAAAATCCCGACTATTGATCCCGAAGACGCGTGTGCCTGTCGGCACCTTAGCAATATCCTCGGGTGAGCGACATTCCATCAGGGCGTCCATGCCGAGTTCATGGATGAGGTCGATGAATTTCTGCAGGTCGGATTCCGAAAGTAATTGCGTCATGAGGAGCACGGCATCGGCGCCATAGGCGCGTGCCTGATAGATTTGATAGGTGTCGATGATAAAGTCTTTGCGAAGCACGGGTTTCTGGACGACGGCACGCACCTCGCTCAGGCGTTCAATGTGCATGCCAAAATCGGATGCATTGGTCAGCACGGACACGGCTTTGACGAGGTCGCAC
>JBLHHU010000335.1:0-3372 GCA_047615735.1 Kiritimatiellia bacterium
GGTACCTTCTGAACTGTTTCAGGCAGTGGACCACCAGTAGAAGATTGGCGTGGACCAGCTCGGTCATCGCAGCCTCTGTCTGCTCCTCGTTCGTTCCCGCTTGAATGATGTCGGATAGCTCGGCCTCGCGTTGGGGGGTAATCCGGTCGAACTTGGAAATGTCTGCAAAATAACGTTCAAAGGAGCTGTTCATCGATAGTGTATCCTTCATGTTTGGGTGATTCAAAGTCTGAAATGCTTGTTCGTGGTGTGACTAATAGCGCAAAGCGTGCCAAAGCTTCTGGCGTTACGTGAATGTTTGTTGAAACGCAATGTTACCAAGCAATTTGGAGGATCAAACTCGATGCGAGACGTGCTCCGAGCTTGTCGATGTGAGTACATTGATATGCAGATCACGAATCGGTGCGGTCATTAGTGCACAGTTAGGAATGACACCGTGGAATCGGGGCCTGAGAAGACAAGGGTAAAGATTAAGGCAAAGACGAGGGTGCAGGGCCGGTGGCGCTGATCATGAGCGACCTCTCACTGAGTCGTTTGCCGCAATAGCGCATATGTGGTGCCGCATTAGTGCTCTTTGTAGCACTCGTGGAATGCGGCTATGATGTGGGATTGGTATACGATTTCTTATTAATTCAGGAGTGATGTAGTGAATAAAATTTGGCGCGTATTTTTATGCCTGACGGCGCTCCTGCTCATATCAGGAACGGGATCTCACGCGGCTTCAAAAGGGGGCGGATCGGTCGGCATGGCGGGGAGTGGCTATTACAAGGTTCACCCCATGTTCAGCAATTCTCCGAATGAAAAGGCGGGGATACAGTCCATCGACCGCTTTGGTCCGGTGGGTATCGGCATTGAGCTGATACAGCCGGCTTTCAAAATGCGGGTCAAGAATGTTGAGGAAGGATCTCCGGCAGCGGAGACCGGCAAGCTGAAGAAGGGGCAGCTCATCGACAGCATCAACGGGCGCGTGATGGAGAACATGGACCCGCGTCAGATTTTGGGCGACATCATCGCCAAGGCTGAGGCCAGCGGTGGTCTGGTGAAATTCATGATCCGTGCGGACAAGGATGCCAAACCGGCGGAGGTTGTCGTCACCATTCCCGTTCTTGGTGCCTACAGCAAGACCTGGCCTCTGAACTGCAAGAAGTCCGACCGAATCGTGCGCGAGATGGCGGAGTACCTGAAGAAGAGCGGCGCCAACGGCATGGGCATGGGCACGCTCTTTCTGCTCTCCACCGGAGATGAAAGTGACCTTACTTTTGTCCGCAGCCGGATGCAGGCGATGGCCACAGAGAACGAGGATAAGACGGAGCTTGGGGGCCATACCTGGAACATTGGCTATAGCGCGCCAGCTTTCTGTGAATACTACCTGCGCACCGGTGACACGTCCGTCTTGCACACGATCAGGCTCTATGCCGATGGGCTGAAGCGTACCATTTACAACAACGCCTGGGGCGGCAGAGGGATCGGGAGCTACAACTATATGGCCGGTGGTCACATGAATGCGGCCGGCGTTCACGCCGTCACCTTCTTGCAACTCGCCAAGGCGTGCGGCGTTGATGTGGACGAGACCACGTTGCAGCGTTCGCTCAAGCATTTCTATCGCTATGCCGGCCACGGCGCGGTCGCCTATGGCGATGGTCTTCCCGAGGCTACCTACACCGATAACGGCAGAAACGGCGGCCTGGCCTTTGCCATGGCGGCGGCCGCGTCCCTCACTCCTAAGGGCGAAGATTCGGTCTACGCCAAGGCGCGGGACGCCTCGGCCATGACGAGTTTCTACTCCACCTCCTGGTTGCTGCACGGCCATACGGGCGGCGGCATCGGCGAGATCTGGCGTGGCGCTGCGATGGGACTGATGCAGAAGACGAAACCGGCCAAGTATCAGCAGTTCATGGATAACCGGGCCTGGTTCTACGACATCTCGCGCCGCTTTGACGGCTCCATGGGTATTGTGGGCGGCGGGCGCTATGACAACCCGGCAGGGTGGGGGCTCGGCATGGCGCTGGTCTATACCGTGCCGCGTCAGAAACTGCGCATCTACGGCGCACCGAAAACGAAATTCTGCAAGAACTATCAACTGCCGAAGCGCCCCTGGGGCACGGCCGCGGATGAAGCGTTCTTCTCACTGGCTGCCGCATCGGTCCGTGGCGGCAAACCTCATGATGTGGATGGGGAGACACTGGTGGACGACGCTTCCATGCCGGTGTCACGCAAGCTTAACGCGGAAGGCGTGAGCGACGCGATATTGCTCACCTACACCCATCACCCCGATTTCAACCTGCGGTCCGTCTACTCGGCTGGTAAAATCAGGCGGCTCGGCCGTGACGACCTCGCTCTGGAAATGCTCAAGTCGAAAGATCCTCGCGTGCGTCGGGCCGGCATCGCGTCTATCGATAAGACGCGCCTCAGCGACGAGATGGTCGAGCTGATGCTGGGTATGGTGAATGACCCGGAGGAGTCCTGGTGGGTGGCGCTCACGGCCATGGATACGCTGGGTTCGGCCAAGGCCGAGTTGATCGCGCCGCACGTTGATCGGTTGGTCTACTGGCTCAAGCACGACGACTGGTGGATTAGCCGCGCCGCGTTGACGGCACTAACCAAGGCGGCGGCCGACAGGCGATACTACAAGACCATCCTGCCCATCGTCAAAGCGATGATTTTAGACAACACCAGCGCGGTGGCCCTCTCGCCCCTCCGCGGAATCGTGCGGGAGTTGCAGAGCGCAGACCCGGAGGTACAGGTTTACGCGATCGAAATTTTGAGCGAGGCCCATGCTGATTTCCCGACGACGATCAGGAATCCGAACGGTACCGAGATCCCTTCGGCAGTTCCGTTTTTACATGAAGGCATCTCGCGCAATCTCGCGGCGCTGCCGGGTGGCATGGACGCGCTCTATGCCGTGGGTAAGGATCGTTTCCCGAGCCAGGCACTGCCTCACAAGGATATATTCATGAAGGCCGACGCAACGACGTTCGGCCCTGTCGTCAAGAAGGCGATCAAACCGATTGTCACCGACGAGTTGATCCCGCAATACATCGCCACAAGCCGCAACTACCTGCTGAAAGAAAAGGCACACGAGACACCAACGTTTGGCTACTACTACCGCGGCGCTCGAATGGATGGACTGGTTGCGCTCTACAAGCGGATTGGGGTTGATGATTACGATTGGCAGACCTTTGGTCCGGATATCGGTGAGATCACGTGGCAGTATCACACCTTTGATCCTCCGGAAGAGAAGATCTGGGGACCGGGCACGCGCTACCGCGAGGTGACGTATCCCAAGGGAATGACAAATTGGTTTGCGGCTGATTTCGATGCCAAAGCCGCGGGCTGGAAGATGGGGCCGGCTCCTTTTGGCCAACTTGGTGG
>JBLHHU010000336.1:0-3367 GCA_047615735.1 Kiritimatiellia bacterium
GAATGTAGTGGCGTCCACTGGTGGAGGGTAGCGTGACAAATCGATTCATTTGTATGCCAATGGGAATCAATGCCGTGCGCGGTGACTTTTCGTCTGGAGCGGCTGCCTTCAGACGGACAGCAATGAAAATGCGTAGTCCGCTGATCAGCGGAAAGGCCTCGCCGATCGCGCCGGGCGTAGCGACGGGGAAAATTTCGTCTTTGAAATAGCGGTGCATGAAATCTTGCTGTGATGGCGTGAGCTCGGCCGGTCGCACGCGTGTTAGTCCGTGCTTCGGCAATTCCTCTTCGACAATCATCTCGTAGGCCTGATATTGCTCAGCAACCATGGCATCAACACGCTCGCGAATGCCTTCGAGCTGTTCAGCAGGCGAAAGCCCTGATGGATCGAGTTGCGTCATACGGCGTTCGCGCAGCATCTGAAGTCCACCCGCCCTGACCATGTAAAATTCATCCAGATTTGAGACGGAAATCGTCAAAAACAGAAGTCGCTCCAAGAGCGGAATAGAGGGATCTAGAGCTTCGTCGAGGACGCGCTGGTTGAATTCAAGCCAGCTGAATTCTCGATTAACGAAACGTCGGTTGTGCATCGTCATTGCCATGCTATTTCTCCTGACGCAGGACAACATCCATGCCGTAGGTCTGTTCGAACATTTCATCTCGCTCACTCAAGCGATGTTCTAGAAATGCTAAGTCGCCACCACTGGTGGAGTGTATAATCAATTGGTCTTCGTCGACCGAGGCCGACATGTCCGCAACGCGGGTGGACGTGCCATGCGCCAAGGCCGTGGCGAGTCGCAGAATGGCGGCCAATTTGGCGACAATAACACGTTCTTCTTGAGGGAGTTCCGCGAATTCATCATGCGTTGGGCGGGGCAGGGAGCGGCGGTGGTAGCGCGCGACCAGCGCCGTGAGGGTGATCTCGTTCGATCCCAATCCAAAAATGTCGCTGTTCATGATCAAATACATGGAGTGTTTGTGATGTGAACTGCCACTGACGTAATGACCCGTTTGATGTAGCAGGGCAGCCACTTCAAGGATCAGCGCATAGCGATCATCGAGTCCGTGCTCCTGTGCGAGTGCCGTGAAGAGCATATCGCAATAGCGCGCGACCAACTTGGATGCCTTGATGTCGACATCGTATTTTTTCGCCACGAGAATGGTGGAGTTTAGAATTTGTCGACGAAACTCACGCGACCATGTGCCCCGTGTTTGTAAATCGCGCAGAAGGCCGTCGCGAAGGGTGGCGCGGCTTGCCAGAATGGTTTCGAGTTTCAGAGACTGGGCAAGGCGCAAATAGACGAGCAGGGCAGGGCCGACCGTTTCTGCGTCGGGATAGGTCATTTCGTATTTTTGAACAAGTTCGTCTGCGCTGGTGTCGAGCACCTTGTTGGTCAGGGTTTCCAGACGCTTCACCGAAATCGTTCCTGGTTTATCGTCTTTCCAGGATGGGTCGATGCGCGTACAGGCAAAACGCGCCTCACCGCCGAGTGCTAGCATCTGTAATGATTTGCATGGCAGCACACCGTTGATGATGTTTTTTACTGCTTGATCCACTTCGCTGCGGAGCACATCGATTTGCCTACGTGAGGAGCCTGCGAAATCGTCGAATGCCTGCCGCAATCGCATTGATCCGGTTCGGTAAAGATGTGCGTTACCGACTTTTCCTTGTCGAAACATAAGGATTTCAGTGCTTCCGCCGCCGACCTCAATCACAAGCGTGTCGGAGCGTTTGAACCGCGTGTTGTCCACGAGCTCGGGTCGTACGGCCAGATAAACGAGTCGGTTGACTTCCGCTTGGTCGAGAACTTTGATATGGAGCCCTGTCGCGATGTAAAGTCGGTCGAGAAACGTTTCGACATTATCCGCTTCGCGAACAGCGCTGGTGGCCACGGCCAACACATCAGACTGACTTAAGCCATGTTCCTGTAGCAGTGCTTTAAATTGTCGAATGGCACGTACGCAATCTTCCATCGTGTTGCGGGAGATAACGCCCGTCGTAAACGTGTCTTTGCCTAAGGGGATTGTTTGCTGAAGGTTGTCGACTGGTCGAATGGAGCCACGCGGTCCGAGTTCTGCCACCGCCATACGGACGGACGTGCTGCCGATTTCGATCACGGCGGCTAGACGAAGGTCGTCGTCGTTCGTGGTGATTTTGGTATTGGCGGGCGTGGTCGTCATAAAGTGTTCAGGTGGTTTTGTTCTCTACTTGCGACGCCATCCATGAGGCAGCGCCGAGGGTCACTGAATCGTCGCCCAGTTCGGCTGGTTTGATTTCGAATTGATCACGGTACGGGGGCGCAACATGTTTCAGGGTCGACGCGCGAACCTGATCAACATAGGTGTCCGCCATTGCATCGACAAGGCCGCCTCCGAGTACGACGACGTCAGGAAGCAGAAGGTTGACTGCCGTGGCAATGCCCTGGCCGAGCCATGCCGCAGCGCGCTCAACGATTTGTGCGACAACCGTGTCGCCGTTCTCGATGGCGCGTGCAATTGCCGCGCTTCGAATATTTGTCAAATCGGTCCCCGCGTCCTCTAGAATGAAAGGGGCTTCACCGCGGTAGGCGGCCACAGCTATTTCCGAAGCGATGCTCAGCCGACTGGCAACGGTTTCCAGGCATCCATAGTTTCCGCAGCCGCATAGGCGGCCGTTTGCCACAATTGGAATATGACCGATCTCCATACAAGAGCGACGCAAACCAACCAGCGGCTTGCCTTCGTAGACACAGGCACCCCCGATTCCTGTGCCAGGGAAAATGCCAAGTGCACAGCGGGCACCTTTGGCGGCGCCGCTGACGTATTCTCCGTAGGTGCCGGCATCGACATCATTGGACAGGGTCACCGGACACGAAAATTGTTTCTTGAGGATTTCCGTGATCTTGACGTTTTTCCAGCCCAGGTTGGGGAGATCACAAATGACCCCTTTGCGTGGGTCGAGTGGTCCGGGCGCGCCGACGGAGATGCCGTACAATTGACTGGGTTCAATTCCTGAATCCACGAGACAGTCTTCGATCGTTTGCACGATTCGTGCGAGTCCTGCATCTAGTCCTTCGAACGCGCGTGTTTTGCGTTTACGGCGACCGATGGGTTCAAGTGATGCGTTGTACAACACGGCCAGCATTTTCGTGCCGCCCAGATCAAACCCTAACCAGTATTTGTTTTTTGATGTGTTCGATTTTCCCATTATCGATAACTAGCCTATGTTAAGAGCGCTTTTGGTCAGGTAGATTGTTAAACGAGGTCACAGGCATCGGCGGGCATCCAGTGTGGATCTTTGCCGTCCCATTTGACATTACAGCCAATGGGGTTTGTTTGCGGGACACTGATGGCTGATCCCGACGTGATCTCGGTTAAGGCGCGTTCCA
>JBLHHU010000337.1:0-3355 GCA_047615735.1 Kiritimatiellia bacterium
GCGCCATCGCATTTCTGATCACGCGGCAATTCCGGCATATGCTTGTGGTGGCGGTGATCGTGTCAACATTCTCGCTGGTGACAGGTGTTTACCTTAGCTTCTGGATCGGCTCCGGCCCCGGCCCGACGGTCATTTTGACCCTTACCACCCTATTCATTGTGGCCTTTATCTTTCGCATGCTGCGCAACAAAGCCCGCGAGGCCCAAAGCATATGACCTTCATCGCGCTGCTGGCCTCTGCGGGCCTTATCATCATCGCCGCTGTGCATCTTTTGTGGGCACTTGGGATTTGGTGGCCAATCAAGGATGAGACCGCATTGGCCCGCGCCGTTGTCGGGTCAAAAGGCATCAAAAAGATGCCCGGTGCGACGTCCTGTTCATTGGTCGTAGTTGCGCTGTTGTTCGCCGCCGCTTGGCCGTGGTTTCCCGATACTGCCATCAAATCACTGGGTTTGTTTTGCATTGCGGTGGTCTTTCAATTGCGCGCCATCGCCGCCTACGCACCGCTGATGAAACGCGCCACACCTGAGCAGCCTTTTCGACGGCTGGACGAAACCTATTACGCGCCACTGTGCATGGTTTTCGGCGTGATATTTATGGTCCTCGCAGGGGTATCGGCGGCCTAAGAAGACAGCTAAGGTTTTTTGTATGATAGATAAAAACCCAAATTTCACCCCGCAAGAATACCAAGCCCGCATCGCCAAAACCCGTGCGGCAATGGACGCCGCGCAACTTGACGCGATCTTTGTGACTGATCCGTCGAACATGTCTTGGCTTACCGGATATGACGGCTGGTCATTTTACGTGCATCAAGGCGTCGTGCTGACGATGACGGGCGAACCAATCTGGTGGGGCCGCGCGATGGATGCCGTTGGTGCTGGACGCACCGTGTTCATGAAAGGCGGCGACACGATCCGTGGCTACGACGACACCTTCGTGCAAAACCCCGACAAACATCCGATGCAGGAACTAGCCGCCTTGCTGGCCGAACACGGCTTGGACCATGCGCGCATCGGTGTCGAGATGGACAATTACTACTACACAGCCGCGGCCCACGCGACGCTGACAACCAACTTGCCCAATGCGACGTTCAAGGACGCAACGGGCCTTGTGAATTGGCAGCGTGCCGTGAAATCCAGCCAAGAGATCGTATACATGCGCCGCGCCGCGCGCATCGTTGAAGCCATGCACGCCCGTATTCTTGAACTCGTCGAACCGGGCCTGCGCAAGAACGATCTGATCGCCGAAATCTACGCCACTGGCATGCGCGGCGCGGATGGGCATTGGGGCGACTACCCCGCGATTGTGCCGATGGCGCCGTCCGGAATGGACGCAACCGCACCGCATCTGACGTGGGACGGCAGACCAATGGTCAAAGGCGAGGCCACGTTCTTTGAAATTGCAGGCGCGCACAAACGCTATCAATGCCCACAATCACGCACAGTGTTCTTGGGCAATGTGCCCCCCAAATACCAACAGGCCGAAGCCGCAGTTCTGGATGCGATCGACGCCGGACTGGAACAGGCAAAACCGGGCAACCAAGCGCAGGATATCGCCAATGCCTTCAACGCTGCGCTGAACAAGGCAGGTTTTGAAAAGGACGGGCGCTGCGGCTACGCCATCGGCATCAGCTACCCGCCCGATTGGGGGGAACGCACGATCTCGTTTCGCGCTGGCGACACGACCGTTCTACAGGCCGGAATGACGTTCCACTTCATGCCTGCCCTGTGGCTGGACGACGGCGGGCTTGAGATCACCGAACCGATCCTGATCACGCCAACCGGCCATGAATGCCTGTGCAACACGCCGCGCAGTCTTTGGGTCAAACCCTAAAAACTAAAAAGCGGCAACCATGCAATGGATGCCGCTTTCTTGCTCTCAGCGCAAACTGCTGAGATCATAGATCTCTTAAAAGATAAAATCGCTTGCCACGAATGTCGCCTGAACGTCGGCCACATCATATCCGATCAAGGTAATGGTTACGGAAGCACCGTCAATAAGAGCATTGCCGACGCTGTCTTCTGAGAGATGGTTAAGACGTCGTTAATATCTGCCAGCAGCGTGACGTCTGCCTTTAGAGAGTGTCCGACCTTCTGTGTATGATTATTTTGCCCCATGCTTCCAAACCAAAGGAGCATGACAACAACGACGATTTCCAAAGAATTTCTGGACGAGCTGCTGAGCGGCCTTAAACGGCCTGAATATCTGCTGGGCGACAAAGGCCTGATGAAGGAACTGATGGCCCGCCTGATGGAGCGAATGCTGGGCGCTGAGTTGACCGAGCATTTGGGCTATGAACCGCATGGTGGGCCTACCAGCGAGCAAACCAACCGGCGCAATGGCGCGACCCGCAAGGTGCTGAAGGGCAATGACGGAGCGGTGCCGATTGAAATCCCGCGCGATCGCCCTCTCATCGAAACTGCGTTTCGATGAGAGGGCGATGGATGGCATTTACGAGCCGGAGCTGATCCAGAAAGGCCAGACTCGGATCAACGGAATGGATGACAAGATCATTCACTGCCCGTTAGGCGTCGCGTGGTGGTGTCGCAAACTATAAATGCCTGATATCTTTAGTGACAGATCCATATCATAAGATATGCGATCAAAATGTGAACGTTCTTACAGCTATTTTTTACGTTTATTCCAATTTAAGCCTCCGAGTGGCCTCCACTGCACAATGGCTTTCAGGGATACTGACCCGATCGACATCAAGATGCTACAAACGGTGGCTGTCTTTGCGACCGCAAAGGATGGACCAACACAAAACTGAAGTGACAGCATTGCGCACATGTACCACCGTGAGGGCCGTCTGCGGAAGGCAATGTACACTCGTTAGAAGCATAACAGGGTCAAAAAACTTCTTTATGTAGAAATCGGCACCAAAGCCATACTATCGCCTGATTTCGGGTTAATGTGGTGGTTAATTGCTCCGACTGTCCCCAAAGGATCAGTTTTTGAGAGCCAAGTTTTCTGGAGCACCTTATGTTAATACTGGCTGTCGACGATGATCCCATCATCCTTGAGCTACTTCAGCATTACGTGGACTCGCTGGCGGGCCACGAACTCGTCACCGCAGAGAGCGTCGCGGATGCTTTAGAGATCTTCAAACACGAAAAACGCCGCTTCGATTGCTTCTTGGTAGACATTCAGATGCCGGACATTGATGGAATCGAGTTCTGCAGAGCCTTGCGGGAGACGAATGTCTATCAACGCACCCCGATCCTGATGCTGACTGCTATGTCGGAGAAATCCTATATTGATGGTGCGTTCAGCGCTGGGGCGACAGACTACATCACAAAGCCGTTCGAAATTAACAGCCTCAAAGGCCGTTTGAGTTTGGTCGAACAGATATCTGC
>JBLHHU010000338.1:0-3341 GCA_047615735.1 Kiritimatiellia bacterium
AGCAATCTGCCGAGAGGGGGATGTAAGTGATGTCTGCGCACCAAACCTGATCGGGTCGATCAATCACCACATTCCTAAGCAGATACGGCCAGATCTTGTGCTGTGGATGCTTCTTGCTCGTGTTTGGCTCCTGATAAATCGGAACCAACCTCATGAGCCGCATCAGAGGGCGCGCGCGATGGCGGCCGCATTTGTGGTTGTCGCGCTTCATGTGCCGAGCCATTTGGCGCGATCCGTACCAAGGCGTCTCCAAAAACTGCTTATCCCCTCTCGGGATCATACTTTGCATGACCCCGAGAGGGCAGTGCATGATGTCCATGAACCGCAGGTTCTCAGCACTTTCGCCCTTTGGCTCATAGTACAGATTGGAACGCGTCAACGTCATTAAGGCGCACTGCCGACGAACGCTCAGCTTATGATCCTTGCTCACCATTTTTTGCCTCGCGTTCCGAGCAACTGGTGCGAGGCATCCACTGCCCTCTTTCATGCACGAGAGGGGGGGGGCAAAAAACCCCGCTCCACCACCAGTTGACCAATCTTGGCGTGAAGATTGTCAACGTCAGCGGCGCTCACTAGTTCAGGCGTACCACCGCGGCGCGTGAAGGCCGTCGCCATGTTCTCTATCGCAGGCCGCTTCCATGTGCCTATCTGAGTAGCCTCTCAGTGTTTGCATGCAAACACCTGCCGGCAATAGATGCACACCGTATTTCTTGGACAGCTCTGCCAGGGTCATCTCCTCACGGATCGCTTCAAGCGCGACACGTGTTTTGAATCCCCCCTCTCGGGATCTTGCTTTGCATGACCCTGCCGGGCAGCGGAACGAATGGTTCTTTCGTTTTGTCATTTTGGAGCGTCACTTTCAGCATGCGAACCATCTTAACAGCCGGTCCGAATTTCCGCGACCACCTCTAAGCACAAGGTGCAACATGTGACCTTTTAGGACGCGCAACTAAATAGACGTGGTTGCGCGTAAGCGGTCACGCACCGATCCACTCCTCAGCATTAACTCAGTTTGGTCCAGAATGATGACTTGCGCTCATGATGAGTTTGAAGGGTCCGAAGGTAGGTCGCGTGGGCTGGAAATGTTTCGTAATCCACAATTTCTGCATCCAGCGCGGCGCAATCCGTAAGGTGATCAGCGGCGTGGCCGTAACGAGAAGTCCGTCCTTGCAGGAGGGCATCGTCGATCATTGATCGCCATAGGAGCACCGCCGCAAGCGGATACCGTGATCTGAGCGCTTCTGCTGCGGGTGTTAAGAGTGGGTAGAGGCCACCATTTATCTCAGTGTGACGCGTTTTAACAAGCACGGCTGCTGCCTGCGGGTCTGGCCAGTTGATGCAGAATTTTAAGGCGGTTGAAAAGTCAGGAAAGTCCAAGACATGCTTCCTTGCAGCGTCCTCTGCTTCGACGTCCTCGAAGTCCGGTAGATGCTTTAGATAGTCGCGCAGATGGGTGGGGTTTAGGGTTGCCATAAAGCAGGCCCAGCGGTGCGATTGCGCGTCTTCAATCCGCCCCAGCGCGATCAGGCTGGCGATATAGGTCGTGTCCCATGCGCCCTGTCCAATATCGCGTTCGTCGTCTTGCGCATTCAATAACAGGTTCAATGCGCCTTCGGACTTTGCGTCGGAAATCAAAAGCATTGCGACTTCGGCCGCGATATCTTTGCGCGTCAAATCAGCGTCGGAATACTGAGCGATATAGGCACTTGTGTCGCCTGTGGCCGCCGCTATTTCCTGCAGGTATCTCATGACGAAACGCGCTTTGTGTTTGGCAGCATTATTTTCAACACCTCGCAGTCGACGCAAAAACTGGATCGCTTCGTGGTCTTCGCCGTCGGTCTCAATCGGCGCTGCGCCGTAGGCTTCAACATGTGCCGTTAATCGTGCCAGACCCGATGCCCCAAGAGTGTTCGCCATCAAGGAGATGACCCCATCCCATTCGTCGTAGCCGTTGTCCTGAATGACGGCCCAAACACGGTCCGCCAGTGCGTTGGAATCAAGCAGCACGAGTGGCGTGATGTCGTCGAACCGATCAATTGCAGCGCGAAATACATCACCGATATCGCCCTTGCTGTCGTCCACGCGGCCGTAAACCGACGGTGCGACTTCAATGAACTGCCAGAGCAAATCAAAGGCGATGACTGGATCTTCCGGTGCGATTTTGTCGACAATCATCGACAGCTGAATGGTCAGATCTTTGATCAGCGCCTTGCGCTTGCGCCAACCGACAAAACTGGTGGACCGACGCAGCGTCGTCAGCCGTTTTCGCACATCTAGAGCCAGCTCAACGGGGCCAAGGTTGTGGCTTAACTCTAACCGCAGCCGGCGCTTGATATCTGCACTGCCCATGCTGACTTCCATCAGGAGTGCGGCCAGTTGTTCGGCACCCAGCGTTTCGAGGTTGGTTTTGTTCAGGGTCTTTTTTGACATGCTTGTTTTTTACAGCTTGAACGACTGAAGGGAAGTCGTAGGCGGGTCGTTATGGCACGAATACTGATCCGCCAAAACTGTGTTGGATGAAATGTGGCGTCGGCTTTGCGTTATCGTAACGTGTTAAACAGGACATTAAACCGTACTGGCCTGAGGTGTATACTGGTCTTGTCACGCTCACGTTCCGATCTCTCAACTTATTTATGCGGCCTTTCGTTCGAACGACAAGGGGCTTTTGCCGACTAGCGATGAGTGGTGTCCACTGCCTGGCAGCCGATTGCTGGCGATTACCCAGAAGGGGCACCAAGTCGCTTTACACCCAGCACTGGTTCGAGACGCTGAAGTAAATTTGGCAGCCGAGATCAAGCTGTTTTACGATGTCGTTGGGTCGATTAGAATACTTGCGCAGATCAATCCGAATGCTCTCGTTCTTTCAGGTCAAAGGTTTTTGCCGCTATACCGCGAATGTGCTGTGCAATCGGGATAGCCGATGTTGCCGCAGGTGACGGGGCGTTACAAATATGGATTGTACGAGCAGTGTTACGTACCAGAAAATCATGAACCAATGTACCATCGCGCATTACAGCTTGTGCACGAATACCGGGTGGATGCGGCTGCAAATCCTCCAACTCCAAGGACGGGCAATACCGCTGACACGCGCGTAAAAATCTCCGCCGGAATGCAGAATTTGCCATCTCGCTCAAACCGGAGGAGAGGTTATCTCCTATTGTCCGCCAAAAACCGGGAAACCGAGCCATATCACCGATGTCACGCAGGTTCATGCCCAGTTTAGTATACCCCTCGCGCGCAAGCGAAAGCACGGCATTGGGCCCGACCGTCACAAAGCCATCAATCATCGGCGTTAGATGGATACCCAAAAAGGGCAGTTCGGGATCAGGGACAGGATAAAT
>JBLHHU010000339.1:0-3318 GCA_047615735.1 Kiritimatiellia bacterium
TGCGCGATAGGTCAGGCTATCAAAGATGAAGGGGGTTCCAAGCTTCACGGCAACATTGGCGAAGGCGGTGTAGTATTCCCGCAATGCCCGTGCTGCCCGTTTATCATTCAGTAGATGAAAGGCACTGAATTTCGGAAGCTCGAACCCGCGCTTGTACATAAGCCAAGTCTCTGTTCCGCCATCGGTCAAGAAAATGACGTTCGTCTGATGTGGCAACAGGGGTGTTGGCTGGGACATGTTATGCTCCTATCGAAAATAGTGATGTGTATCTCGGGGAAAATGCTTCGCAGGCCTTAAGTCTCCGGCGCGATATTTTGATTGAAGCGAAACCGGTTTTGTGGATCATATTTGGTCTTTATTTCAACAAGTCGATCATAGTTTGGGCCGAAACTTGTCCGCGTCAGCGCCGCGTTGTCTTCACCATGCCCCGCAAAATTGAGGTAAGCGCGGCCATGGTGGCCAAATCGTTCAGAATTGGCCCAGCCTTCACGAGACCAGGCAATGTTTGCCTCATCGTCACCGGGATTGGACCAGACTCTGTCCAGTGAATACATCCATCCCATCGATCGGTCACCAAACGCGGTGGCGTCCGCTGCAACCTTGGCGGTTGTTCCACCAAAATTCCAGAGCGATGACAGTGAATTATCCGAAGGCGCTGCCATTGCGTTGGCCAAGGCCAGATCAATCATCTCATCTGTTAGGTCTGTCAGATAGCGGGCTTTCCAGTAACAGCGAAAATCTCCTGCGGGCATCAAAGTATCGAAGAGTTGTTGCACATCGCAGTAGTTCATTCGTCCGGAAAAATCGGTCGACATTTCGCCCAGCTCGCGAAGTGGCTGAAGAAGCGCTTCACCTTCAGCGGCGTCACCGTTGTACACGCAAGCCAGCGTAAAGACCCGCTTACCCCAGTGTTTCTTAGGGAAATCCTCGCCCGCGGCCGTGGAAAACTCGCACAACGATCCAACTCTATCGCCATGTTTGACAAGAAAGTCGCGCCATGCACGAATTGGTTCGGGGCCGTCTTCGACGAGGTAAATTGGAGCAGCGAACATGACTTCCGGGCCAATAGGGTGGAGCGCGAATTCGAACTGCACTACGACACCGAAGTTGCCACCCCCGCCTAGCAGGGCCCAAAGTAGTTCGGGGTTTTCGTCAGCAGTTGTATGGATCAACGTGCCATCGGCGACGACTACGTCAGCGGCGATCAGATTGTCGATCGACAAACCATGCTGTGCGCGCAGCCAGCCAATGCCCCCCGAAAGCGTTAGACCTGCCACCCCAGTGTCGGAAATCAACCCACCCGGCGTCGCGAGCCCATGCTCTTGTGTCGCCACGTCTACATCACGCCACAACGCTCCGCCTTGCACCTTCGCCACCCGTGCAGATGCATCGACCGTCACTCCTCGCATGAGCGACAGGTCAATCATTACGCCGTCATTACAGACCGCGTGGCCCGCAACATTGTGTCCGCCACCACGAATGGCAATCGGCAGGTCACGTGCAACCGCGAGCTTGACTGCGGTCTGCACGTCGCCCGCAGTTCTGCATTGAGCAATGAGCAATGAGCAATGAGCGCAGGGCGGCGATCTATCATCGCATTCCAAACACTTCGCGCATCATCAAATCGGTCGTCCTCGGGACCAAACATCTCGCCTCTGAATTCAAGTGCCAGCGTATCTAACGTGTTCCTAAAGTCATCCATTCTGTGCTTCCTTTTTAAAACTTGCGTTCAGGCTATCCCAACACATCGGTCTCTCAGAGTGGCATTATGGCCAAGTACAAGGCATACTGGACAAGTGACCGAGGCAAATCTGCCAATACCGTGCCTAATTAGACGAGGACCCGTCATGACCGAAGCTAAGAAACCCCTGATTGTACTGCTCGCTGCACCAGAAACATCAGCATCCGTTCTCTATGGATTGTATGATGTCTTGCTCTCTGTAGGTGCAGTTTATTCCGACATGGTCTCAGGATCACCAGGTGACGAGCTGTTGGACATTAAAATTGCTTCGGCAGACGGAAAACCATTTCATTGTATTGGAAATATTCCGGTTGAGCCGCATATGTCGGTTAACAATCAGGCGACACCAGATGCCGTTGTCATTTGTGACATGTATACGTCGATCTACGATGTCCCAAAGGGCCGATACCCTCGGGAGATCGCTTGGCTACGTAAGATGCACGCGGACGGGGCTATGCTTACGTCCGTCTGTTCAGGATCGCTTCTTCTTGCGGAAGCAGGGCTCTTAGACGGGAAAGAGGCGACAGCGCATTGGGCGTACCGTGATATGTTTCAACGCCATTATCCAAAAGTCGCCTTTCGCAATGAATCTATTCTGTGTCTGGCAGCTGAAGCAGACCGCATTGTGACGGCGGGTGGTGTCAGCGCGTGGCACGATTTGGCTGTCTACTTGATCGCCAGGTTTTGCGGATACAAGCATGCGATTGAAACCGCGAAAGTTTTTCTGATCAGCGGCCACTCTGAAGGCCAGTCACCTTACTCAGTCATGACCCGTCCAATGGAGACCTCGGATGCCCAGATATCCGACTGCCAAGTTTGGATAGCTGACAACTACGCCCTCGCTAAGCCGGTCGAACAAATGGTTGCGCGATCCGGCCTGAACCCTCGTACTTTTTCCCGTCGTTTCCGTTCCGTAACTGGCTTTGCGCCCATAGAATATGTGCAGGCGCTCAGGATAGAAGAGGCCAAGCAGATGCTAGAAACAGATGCCCAGTCTGTAGACGATATCGGCAGCTCAGTTGGCTACGAAGACCCCGCTTCATTCCGTCGAGTATTCAAACGAGGCGTCGGCCTTTCACCAGCCGCCTATCGAAAGAAATTCCAACGCATCGCGCAGATCGCCAAGCCCATTGCGGCGGGATGACGTCGAGGTCTTCGCGAAGCGGACGTTGGCGCAAATGCGGCGAACGGCTCTTGGTTCCGCCTTGCGGACCTTGATCACAATACACCTTAGCCCTGACGCAACACCACCGCACGCCCCATTCACCCCTCATAAACCAAGCTAATGCATCCTCACCCTCGGTTAACCCGCGCGGTCCATCACACCGCGCGCCATGGACGATGAAACGGCAGCCGGTCTCCGCGACCACCTCGCCCCGCACAGAGATACTGGCGGTAACAGGTGTAGAGACGGGTCGCAGCGCACAGACCCTGAAGGATACGTCCCTTCACGGCCCCGCCTTTTGGCAAAACACACAAGCCCCGCGCGACATTACCCCTGACGGCTCACGCCGCCTCAGGCCATTCTTGCTGCTCCCTTCTTCATCTTGGCAAAAACAACTCAAACCCCGACGCCC
>JBLHHU010000340.1:0-3314 GCA_047615735.1 Kiritimatiellia bacterium
GTCCGTTCATTGCCCTCGTTGTTTCCGGTGGGCACACGAGTTTGGTCGAAGTGAGTGATCCGCATACGGTACGGCTGCTCGGGCAAACGATCGATGATGCCGCGGGTGAGGCTTTTGACAAGGGCGCCAGTCTGCTTGGTCTGGGCTATCCGGGTGGGCCACTGATGGATCGCATCGCCAAGGACGGGAATGCGTCTGCTATCAAATTTCCCAGAACACAACTGACCGCAGATAGCCTGAAGCATTATCCGCATTTAGATCCGGAACTCTCCTTTAGCTACAGCGGACTCAAGACCTCGCTGATGTATTATGTTAAAAAGCACCCTGAATCGCGCGACGACGACGCGCAGCGCCAGGATGTGGTGGCCAGCTATCAGGAGGCCATCGTGGATGCCCTTGTTTCGCGGTGTGTGCGTGCTATGGATGGGCAGACGACGCTTGCCATGGGCGGCGGCGTGTCCTTAAACAGCCGTTTGCGGGCGCGTTTACAGGAGGAAGCAGCCGCGCGTGGCTGGCAGTTGCTGCTGACAGAACCACGCTTTTGCGCCGATAATGCCGCTATGATTACGTTCGTTGCAGCGCAGGGTTTGGCGAGTGTGACGAAGGGCGGTGATGCGATGAAGATTGATGTTATGCCCTCATTGAGTATAGTCATAGGTTCCGCTCGTTGCTGATTGCCTCCAAGGCAGGCCGAGCCTGCTATCCCACCTGACCCCTTTTTGGAAAGAAACGCTATGTCTGTTAGAGTTCGATTTGCGCCCAGTCCTACTGGGCAGGTACATATTGGCAACATTAGAACGGCCATCTTTAACTATCTGTTTGCCCGTCATGAAAACGGCAAATTCCTGCTGCGTGTCGAGGATACGGACCGCGAACGCAGCAACGAGGCGGCGGTTAAGGGTGTGTTGGATGCTATGGAATGGCTTGGCTTGGACGTCGATGAAGAGCCGATGTTTCAATCGACGCGCACCGAAGCCCATTTGGCGGTGGCGCAGGACCTGCTCGATCGAGGCTTGGCCTACAAGGCTGACAAAGGCGATACAGGCAAAGGCGAAGCCATTATCTTTCGCATGCCCGAAGGGGCGTTACGCTTTGTTGATGTGTTGAAGGGCGAGTTGACCAAATCCTCCGACGATGTAAAGGACCTTGTGATCGTGCGATCCAATGGTGCACCAGTGTTTCATCTTGCCAATGTCGTCGATGATATTGAAATGGGCATCACGCATGTGATTCGCGGTGATGATCACATTGAGAACACGTATCGGCATGTCGCGCTTTACGAAGCACTCGGCGCGCCCGTGCCGTCGTTCTGTCACTTGCCAATGATCGTCAATCAGCATGGTAAACCGTATTCAAAGCGAGACGGGTCGGCCTTTGTCGGCGAGTTTCGCGAAACGGGTTATCTCCCCGATGCGTTTTTGAACTATCTGTCGCTGTTGGGATGGTCGCCGGGCGACGATCTCGAGGTTATGGATCGCCAACGACTCATCGGTCTTTTTTCGCTAGACCGAATCCGCTCCAGTGCGTCGCAGATGGACACGAAGAAGCTGATGTGGATGAACGGAGAGTACATGCGTGCGTTGCCGCGTGACGTGTTTAGCACCGGCTTCGACCAGGCCTTATCTGGCGCCGGCTTCGATACAGGCGTGCACGGCGAGGCCTATCAGGCCAGCGTCGTCGCGTTGATGCAGGAGCGTACCAAGTTGTGGGCCGATATCGGTCGGGACTCCGGCTTCTTCTTTACGGAAGCGTTTGGATTCGATCCGAAAGCAGCCCGTAAACGATTATTAAAAGATGGTGCCGCTGAGGTGTTGGTTGCGTTGCGGGAATTACTGCTCGGGTTGCAGGATTTCAGCGACACCACGGTCGAGACGGCCGTACGCGGTTATGGGGAGACCAACGAAATTCCTGTTGGGAATCTTGTTAATCCCTTGCGCGTTGCTTGTTCGGGCCTGGGACACGGTCCCGGACTTTTTGAAATGCTTTCGTTGCTGGGGCAGGATCGCGTATGTGCACGCATTGAACGTGCATGCGCCTTGATTCTGACCGGCACATTCCCGGAGATTCCATGAGTGATATAGATACAGACGACATTGAGCAGGATGAGGTCGAGACGACAGAGCGCAAGCCCCTTGTGGCTATCGTTGGGCGTCCCAATGTGGGCAAATCAGCCCTCTTTAACCGAATCGTTGGCCGCCGCGTTGCGATTGTACATTCGGAGAGTGGCGTCACGCGCGACCGGCTTATTCGCGAAGTCATCGTCGACGATAAATTGTTCGATCTCGTCGACACAGGTGGCATTGGCAATCTGGATAACACGCAGAGCGACGACATCATCGAAGCTGGCATCCGCAAGCAAGTCGATGCGGCACTCGTGGACGCCAAACTTGCTATTCTGGTGACAGACATTGAGACGGGCGTCGTGCCGCTCGATCAGGAAGTTGCACGTCTATTGCGTGCCAGTGGCGTCACCGTGATTATCGCTGCCAACAAGGCTGATACCGGCGTACGCGACGATGCTGCAAACGTCTTTACATCGCTTGGCTATGACGCCTATCCCGTATCGGCCTTGCATGGTCGTGGTGATAAAGCGCTCTTGGAGATTGTCGCCAAGCATCTTCCGAAAGTGATCAACCAAACCGAGAAGAATCCGCTGCGTGTTGCCGTTGTTGGACGGCCCAACGTGGGTAAATCGTCTTATATTAATCGTCTGTTAAATAGCGACCGGATCATTACCGCAGACATGCCCGGAACGACGCGCGACAGCGTCGATGTGCCCTTTGCCGTGGGAAGCGGTCCCAATGCTCGCCATTATACACTGATTGATACAGCGGGACTGAGGCGTCGCGGTAAAATTGATTCACCGCTCGAAAAATTCAGTTCTTTTCGTGCGGAAGACAGTATTCGACGCTCCAATGTGTGCGTCATCGTGATCGACGCGAGTGCGGGTCCGACAACGCAGGACAAAAAGATTGCTGCGCTGGTGGCGACACATGAGAAGGGCGCCGTCATTCTTGTGAACAAATGGGACATCGCGGAATCAACGCAACGCCAATATTTGCCGGCCTTGATTAAAGAAATGCCGTTTCTGTCGCATTGCCCCATGGTGATGGTGTCTGCAAAAGATGGTTTCAATGTACGCAAGACGATCGAAACGATCGACGGCGTTGCCGCGCAGGTTCGGACGCAGCTCCCGACAGGTGTGTTGAACCGTTCTATGCTGGACGCGTATGAGCGTATTAGTCCGCCGACCTTCAAAGGCAAGCGGCTTAAGATTTACTATTGCACCCAGGTTGGCGTTGAGCCGATACGGA
>JBLHHU010000341.1:0-3306 GCA_047615735.1 Kiritimatiellia bacterium
AGCAGACGGGAGCGTTACTCAACATAATTCCCAACTCCACATAACACTCCAAGTGTTCTGTCAAAAATAAAGTACTTTCAGCGCTTAAGAGGCAACCGCTCCGCGAATGCCACCCATCGCAGACGCCGTGCTGCTCGACCCAGATTCCGGCGCCATCGACTTCTGCGCATGCAACAAAACACTGTTCAATGCCGCCAGGTACTCGCTGAACCGTTTTAGGCCTTTGCTCGAAATCGAAACGGTTGTCAGCGGCTTCACGCCCACAAACTTTTTCGTCACTTTGACGACGCCCGCATCCTGCAACACCTTGAGATGACGGTTCAAATTGCCGTCCGTCAATCCGCAGGCGGCCTTGAGATCTGAAAAGGATTGCCCTTTTCCGGCACCACACAGTTCCGACATAATAGCCAAACGACTGGGCTCATGAAAAATGCGCTCCAGCGCGTCAAAATCGGGTTCGTTTTCTGTCGTCATTACAACATCCTTTCACTAGCGCAGGGGTAGCCCCGCTAACTGATTCTCGAGACTTCTTCTCCGCGCCTCCGTAATACTATCCGTCATTTTCTCGTTTTTCTTGCGCGGTTTTCATGTCGTCGCGTCCACAACAGGATCAACTCCAGGGCGTTACAGCGACAGAGCCAGTCCCTGAAATTTCGCAGAAGGTCGCGAAGATCGCAAAGCCACGCGTTCCGCGTGGTGAACTTGCCCGCCGAAACACGCCTGCAGAGGATGAGCTTCGTGCCCTTCGCGACCTTCTGTGAGTCTCTTCTGACGGGTCTGGTTGCGGCTCTGCTGCCCTGCGACCTCTGTGGTTAATCTTCGCTTTGGCCTATAGGTTTGGAGAGACATCCTTTCTAGGTTCCAACGGCATGTACATCAGCCTGGTTCTTGAGCATCAGAATCGCGCCACCGGCACATTCACCAACAAAAAACACAGCCCCCATGGGCCACGGGTTCAAAAAGGACACGGCCGGATTTAACAGACAAAAGACCCCGCACGCGATATAACCGATTCCCACACTGTAAATACCCTGCGGCAGCGACTTTTTATAGGCCACCTGCGCCAATCCATAGAGCGCCATCCATGTCCCGTACAGCAGGTCGTGCGCGCCCAAGCGAATCAACGCCACGGTGAGTACAGCACCAACCGCAAGCGCCGGCACCGCGTCCAGGGCAGGCTTCAACATCGCGGGATTCCGGCGCACTTCACGATCAAACAGAAACCAATACAACAGGGAGCAGTAATTCAAGAGCAGCCCAGCCAGAAGCACGCCGCCCCATCCCACCAGAATGGCCGTCGGACCCGCTTCGGCATCAATCACACCGGCGCCAATAATCGACAGCAAGCCGCAAAGCAACCTGGCCTTACCGGAGTATCCACGGAAGAGCTGGCGCTCGAGTATTAACCCCTGCAACCGACGCACTTGCGCAAGCGCGTCATGTATGTGATGTGCAATCATAACCGTCTCCAAACATGCCCCAGAGTGTGCACGGAGACGAACAGCTTTGCAAGACAAAGTTCTTGGCTATTTTTCAACCCAGTATGGTAAAGGGATGACGGCGGCCGAATTAGCGGGGCACGCGGATCGAGAAGGGGCTAGTCGACACGCCGCGATAGGAGTGCCCCGTTTGCCCAATATGACTGAAGTTATAGCGACCATTGGAGACTGACACGCGCCTGACAACGTGCGGCGTCACCACAGACTGACAAGCGGAGACGTAGGGAACACGATAGTACGGTGACACTATCGTTCGATAACTTCGCGAGGCACGGTCCGCGCGACGCTCCGCGTCCTCCGCATCGCGCTCAGCCTCCTCCGCGCGATCCTCCAGACGCTGGACATGTGCGGCGACGAGGCGTCGCTCCTGTTCGGCACGTTGTGCGTCACGCTGGCGTTCCGTCTGAGAAAGTGCGTCTAGGTATTCCAGATCGACAGGGATTTCAGGATAATTATTTTTGAACTGCACCCAAAATCGAAGCTGCTTTTCGGCATCCAGATTCGCAAACGCGGCATCGGACAATATACGCGCCTTTGCAGCAGCGCCGTTCTTAACACGCTCTTGTTTGGCCACGTCGCGCACCGCACGTGCTTCCGCCACACGCTGCGCCCGCTTACGGGCACGTTGGCTCGCTTCGGCCTCACTCACAATATTGGCCGACACGACAAGGCCGTCGCGCAGCTGGACTTTGCCGCGCTTATATTTGAGCAACTGAAACCCTTGCGCTTGAATCCAACCTGTCGGGAATCCAAGAACAGCATCGACCTGCTCACGCGTATCGCCAATGTTCACCGTGTTGGCCAGCGACAACTGGCTGGCCAACAGCGCGACCATCAGGAAACCCAGAACTGTATTGCTGCGTTGCCGTTTCATGGGTCCTATTTTAGGCCATGCGTCGCCCCCAGCACAATATGGAAATTCCCTGGGATCCAGCGAATTGGGTCCGTTTTAGCCCCGACCCTCAAGAAACCCTTGTATAATGCACTTGGCGGCCTCGACATCGCCCTCCGCCACCCACACTTCGGGCCACGCAAAAGCCATCGCCCCGAAACCGCCAGCGGCCCCGTGCGCCGAATGCTGGTTCTGCAAATGACACAGAATCCCGTCGGCGGTCAGCAGCGTTTTGACCAAATCAACATCAGACAGATTGGGTGATGTGAACACTTTTTCCATAGACGGGCCCTATAATCGTTCACTCACCGCTTGGCGCCATGCGTCCCGGAGGGCGCTTGTTCTTGTTGAGTTCTGCGCGATGGTCCTGCCGAAGCATGTTCAGACGCACCACCACGTCGGGATGCTCCGAGGCAACATTGTTCTGTTCGGACATATCACCAGAGAGGTCGAACAGGGCATTCTTTCGCAGCTTCCATTTGCCCGCGCGCACACCCTCTGTTCCATAAAAATAGGCAGCATGCGGCGATGCGGCACCCGGCGCACCCTCGAGAAGTGCGACGATGTTTTTTCCATCAATTTTGCGCTCAGGTAACGGTGCGCCGGCCAGCGCAGCAATCGTTGGCAAAAGGTCGATCGTGCCCGCGACTTCCTCACAGACTTTTCCGGCAGGAATTCGCCCCGGCCACCACATCACGGTCGGCTCGCGCATGCCGCCTTCCCATGTGGAAAACTTGTAGCCGCGCAAAGGATGCGCAGAACCCCCTACGCTGCGGTTCTTGTTGCCCTTTACCTTTGCGGTTTTGTTTGCCTTGAGGTCCCAAGGTCCATTGTCAGAGGTATAAATAACGAGCGTTTTCTTATCAAGACCATGCTCACGGAGCGCGGCAAGAATTTGACCGACACTCCAGTCAA
>JBLHHU010000342.1:0-3261 GCA_047615735.1 Kiritimatiellia bacterium
GGCGGCGTAGCCCTGAATTATCGGAGTTGAACAGCCATAGCAGCAAGGGCGGTGCAATGATGGTGGTGATTAAGGTCATCATGACGCCCACGCCGAAAACTTCTTTGCTGATGGCGCCAGCGGCAAGACCGATGCCTGCGACAATAAGTGCGACTTCACCGCGGGGCAGCATGCCGACGCCGATACGCATGGCGCCTCTGATATTGAAGCCGGTCGCCAGTGCCGGTAAAGCGCAGCCGAAAACTTTTGCGAGAATGGCAATGACGGTGTAGAGACCACCGAAGGCAAGTATCTGAGGCGACGCGAGGATCTTGATGTCGACCAGCATGCCCATCACAAAGAAGAAAACGGGTACCAGAAATGCGGCAATAGGTTCCTGTTTTTCCTTTATCATCTGAGAGATGTCTGTACGTGAAAGGGATAGACCCATCACATAGGCGCCTATGATCATGGCGAGTCCCGCTTCTTCGAAAAGGCTGGCCAGGATCAAAGCGAGTCCCAGAGACATGATGGCGATGGTTTGGCGGTCACGGAAAAGTTTCAGCAGGATACTGATCTTGTGAGAGGCCGCCAGACCCAGGGTTGTGCCGATGAGCCAGATGCCAACGGCTTTGGCCGAAATGCCGCCGATGTGTGCCCAGTTAATCGCACCCGTGTCAGTGGTGGCCGAGATCATGCCCATGGTCACCGCCAGAAGAATGATGCCAATCACGTCGTCCACAACGGCTCCCGAAAGAATGGTGACCCCTTCTGGAGAGTCAATTTTGTTTCGTTCGGAGAGTACTCTGGCCGTGATGCCCACGGAGGTGGCCGTTGAAATCACACCCAGGAACAGCGCTGCAGGAGAGAAGAAACTCAGGGCTTCGTCGAAGAGCAGACTGGAAAACCAAACGGCTGCTAAATCTCCAAAAACAAATGAGAGCAAAACGCCGCCGAGGCCAACAAGCGTGCCCGCAACGGAGTAGCGTATGAACATGGTCACATTTGTTTCAAGGCCGGCATGAAAGAGCAGAATGATGGCGGCAACGGAGCAAAATCCGTAGAGCTCAGGCGAAACTGGGAATTCTCCAATGAGTGGAAATAGGCCATGGGGCAGGGCAGGCAGAGGTACGGTGCCCAGCAGGTAAGGCCCGAACATGATACCCCCGGCAAGTTCACCCAGCACGCCCGGCAGGTGCAATTTATGTGCAAGTCCGGACAATGTTTTGGTGAGAAAAACAATCACGCCAAGTTGAAGCGCGAGCACCATCATGCGATGGGGCATGCCGCCGGCCTCGTGAGCACCTTCTCCGGCCAAGGCCGAGCATGTGCACATCAGCAACAGTGTCGTGCTAACGATGGCGCTGCGACATGTTTTGCTCAGAAGATCTCCCTTGAATGAAGTGGCCTGTAGAGCGTTGCGTTCCCTGTGCCACAGTGAACCTGTCATTCCGGTGAACGGAGTGGTCAGGGCGTCGTAGCGTGCGTAGAAGGCGAAAGCTTTGTGTTACTTGCGATAGCGTACGGGAAACTGGGCGCAAGCGTCAAGGTTCAGCATTGCCTTTGAAAAGTGATTGTGAAACCTTGTTCGTCTATCTTGAATTTGAGATTCTGAACATAGAATTTAAGGGGATCGTACAATGTCGGCGGACGTAGATTATGTGGCGAAGCAGGTCGTTAAGATATGTGACAGTGCTTTTGTGGATGTCAGTGGTCGCGACATGTGGTTCAGTCGCGATTTTACCGCCGACGAATTCGCCTCGCGTCGTCGCACCATCGCCGGATCTATCGGCGAGGACGCACACCTGCTGCTGACCAGTGCGCCGCCCGTGCCTGGGGACGTGCATGTCCAAGACGCTCTTTTTTACTATTTCTGTGGTCTTGATACCTGTCACTCTTATCTGTTGGTGCGCGGAAAAGACGCGCATACGACCTTGTTCTTGCCGTCCCGCGATACAATGGACGGTGAGCTTGAAGACAAGCTTGGGTTCGAGGATGCGGAGCTCATTAAGCAACGTCTCCATGTGGACGCCGTGCTTTCTTCAGAAGCCCTCACGGCTGAACTAGACGCCGTCAGCACCTTGTTTACACCGCTGGTTGAGATGGAAGGCGGCGGCGTAACGCGTTTTGCAGCCAACGGGTCTGCCCGACGTCGCGCGGAGGCCTACTGGGACCAAGCTGAGCCGCAACACAAACGCCTGGTGCGGTTGCTGAACGAGCGTTTTCCGAACATCACGATTGAAGACGCCTGCCCGTTGATCAATCCAATGCGCACCATTAAGAGTCCGGCAGAAATCGCCTTACTGCGAGAAGGGGGTCGGCTTTCGGCCAAGGTGATGATTGAGGGCATGAAGGCCACTCGGCCCGGCATGACAGAAACGCGTCTGCAGGCCATCGCGGAATTTGTGTTCCGTGACGAGGGCCATTGCGGTCTTGGATACGGTGTGATCGCCGCCAGCGGACGCAATACCTGGGACGGGCATTATCATCGCAACAATGCCACCGTGCAGGATGGCGATGTCATCCTGATGGACTGCGGACCGGACCTTCGACACTACTCAAGCGATATTGCCCGCATCTGGCCGGTCTCCGGCGTCTTTGGTGAATGGCATCGTCGCGTATATGGTTTCATCGTTGATTATCACAAGGCCCTGCTTGCGCTGATTCGCCCCGGCGCCGTTGCCGCCGACATCTACGCCTCGGCCGCCGCAACCATGGCGCAGAAATGCAAGGATCCTGCCTCGCCGTACGGCGACATGACGGCCATGCTGGACCAAATGATCGAGCGCGCCGTTCCATATCTGAATCATGCCGTTGGACTCAGTGTGCACGATGCTGTTGGGCCGTGGCATGGTGAGCCGTTGCGCGAGGGAACCGTCATTGTTGTCGATCCTATGGTGTGGTGTGAAACCGAACATCAGTACATTCGTGTCGAAGACACCATTGTGGTTACGGCCGATGGGTGCGAACGCCTGACCGGTGATGCACCCATTGAAATTGATGAGATCGAAGCCATGATGAAACAGCCGAGTCGCTTTGACGGGTGACGTTACTTTATCCTAAAAAGAGCAGTTAAAATCACCACGAAGAGCACGAAATGCACGAAGATGCGAAAATTGGGTAGTTTCACGTCCCTTGGCAGGGATCAACATCGCTCACGGACACACCCGAATGCCGCTGACTTAAGCTCTTCCAGCGTCAAAATCTAAACCCATTTACAGAAGGTCGCGAAGGACGCAAAGGCTCAAGCACTGCTGCCGGCGGGGCCCACCGGACTCCAAG
>JBLHHU010000343.1:0-3250 GCA_047615735.1 Kiritimatiellia bacterium
ATTTCTTTAACATCCTGCGGGGTCGCATAGGCGCGTCCGTGAAGCATGGCATTGGCGCGGGCGGCGATATTGAGGAACATCGTTGCGCGGGGCGAGGCGCCACATTCAATCTGGTGCTCAATGTCGAGCTTGTATGCCTTTGGTGTGCGCGTGGCGAACACAATGTCGATGATGTAATCACCGACTTTGTCGTCACAATAAACCTGGTCGAGAACGTCGCGCATGACGCCGATCTGTTCGCCTGACAATACCTTCTTTACATCGAAGGTCTGTTTGCGTGTGAAGCGATTCATGATGCGCTTTTCATCTTCTTTGGAGGGATGGACGATTTTGCACTTCAACATGAAGCGATCAACCTGTGCTTCAGGGAGGGGGTATGTGCCTTCTTGTTCGATGGGGTTCTGCGTGGCCATGACAAGAAAAGGCTCAGGCAGTATGAAGGTAGTGTCTCCAATGGTGACCTGTTTTTCCTGCATCGATTCAAGCAACGCCGATTGGACCTTGGCTGGCGCACGGTTGATTTCATCCGCCAGCAAAAGGTTCGTAAATACAGGGCCCCGTTTCGGGCTGAAGGTACCATCCTTTTGGTTGTAGATCATCGTGCCGACGACATCTGCTGGCAGGAGGTCTGGCGTAAAGGAAATGCGCTTGAAATCCAATCCCAGAGCCAGGGACAGTGTCTTCACTGCCGTGGTCTTCGCCAGGCCGGGTACGCCTTCTAGCAGAATATGTCCGCCTGAGATCATGGCGATTAACATGCGGTCCAGTAGCGTTTCCTGCCCGACGAGGACTTTGTTCACTTCTTGGCGCACGGCCTCAATGAGTTTGGCCTGCTCTGCGATTAGGTCGGTTGCTTGTTGGATGTCTGTACTCATGGGCCTAGTCCTTACTCGCTTGTGCTTTTTGCAGCAGCTTCGTTTGTTTCGGTTTGATTGGGAATTGTGACGGGTTCAACGACTGGGGCGGTTGCAATGGACGTCGCGACAGGCGTGGCTGTTTCAATGGCGGCCGTATTATCCGCAGGGTTTTCGTCGGCTTTTTCCTTAACAAGGCTGTTTCGCGTCGTCAGCATGGTGTCGCCCTTATAGCTGGCAATGAGATATGTCCAAGGGCTCAATTTGGCATGCAGCGCGGTTGCGTCTGCCTTGGTTTTCGCGATCTCTGTCTTGCGGGCTTCAGCTTTTGCTTCGTCTGTTTCCTCGCCCTCAGCCTCGACGGTTGGTTCCGTGTACGCAACCTCGACGCGTATGTAGCGACTGCTGGATTCGTCGGCGCCGCCAATGTTCAGCGTATAGGTCGTCCCGTTTTTCGTGATTGCGCTGAACGTCGTTGGCGCGTCGAGTCCTGTTGCTTCGTCACTGAGCGTCGGGTCGGCAATGTCGCTTAAATTCAGATAAGAAAGGGCGTTGCGCAACGACGATAGTTTCGACGTGTCGAGCTCTTTGTTATCCGCTAGGCCAGCGAGCTTCAGGTCGGTGCCGTCTTGCGTCAATTTGACGGGCACACGATCGGTGCCTGCAATGCTGATTTCGATGATGTCGCCTGCCGCGATGTTGCAAAGCTCAGTATCGACCCAGTCGATGGCGTTCTCTGATACGGAAGAGAAGGTTTCGTTCACGAGGAAAACCCGGTCGCTGCCTTCAACGGAAACATATCGACCGTCCGGATAACCGGCGCCCGGAGCGGCGGCGCTTGCGGACGCCTTCATGTGGTCGTTGCCGAGAATCAACGACGCCAATGCCGTTTCGCCCTGCGCCAGCGTCACCCGCTTTGCGTTTAGTGCGAGGGATGGCGCTGCAATGCCAAGACGGCTGTGCTCGGCGGGTTCTAGGTCGATCACGTCCGCGACCTTCGCCTCGACGAGATCGATTACCGTGTCACGAATTTTGTCAAAGTCGGCGGCATAGCCGAATTTTTCATTTACGACCCACCCCGTATCCGTACGCCTGATCGACGCGGATGCCGCCGCGCCCGTGATGGTAATCACGTCGACGGCATTCATGTCCATTTCGGCCAGCACACGTTTGCCAACCCAGTCGAGACTGGTGTCGAGTTCGCGTTGCCCGCTTTTCGTTGCTGCAATGATCAGAACGGCAGCCACAACGGCCAATATGAGAAGTTGTTTACCTTTCATTCGTCTTTAATCCTTTATGAATTCGGTTTAGGTTTTCGATAGTTGTGGAGTGTTTGTTGGCGTTTACGTTCACATCCGCTTTCTGCGGTACAGACCGAAAAGTGTACCTGCGATAGCAATGATCACTGGCATGACGACAATGTTGGCGACCTTGATCTTAACACCGAGCATTTCAATATTTCGTCTCAGGCTCTTGCGGACTTCTTTCAGCTCTTTGTTGATGGCCACTTCTTCATCGCGAAAGCGTTGAATCGTTGTCTGTTGCTCTGCGCTCAAGATGGCGCGTTGGCTGGCATCCTTTTGTGCCTGCATCTCGCTCAGCTGCCGACGTGTGTCCTGCAGTTTTTCGTTGAGCGCCTTTTCTTGTTCCTGCCATTTGGCGCGCGCATCCTCTTCCAGTTTCACAACGTACTCAAACGGGCGGGCGAATTGGCCTCGTGAACGAACGGCGATGAGGTCTGAGCTCCCTGAGATCAGTTCAACCGCGTTGGCGAAGAAACTCAAGTTGTCGTTCATGGGGCGATGTGACGTCTGACCGAAGATGTTGATGGCTTCCACGCAAAATTGATCGTAGAGGAGGTCCGTGTCGCCGACCAATATCACCGTGCCGTTTCCTTCCTGGAGACTGTCAACCGCAGGGGTTGCATCTGCTGCTTCTTCGCCGGAAGCGGGGCGACCATCCGGGAACGCTGTTTTCAGCTTGCCCGCTAAACGCAACGCCAAATGGAGTGGTTTGCCTTCTGGTTTAAAATCGCGCTGAATGGCCTGCACGCCAAACTGGGCGCTAAATGAGGATACGCCGCCGGACATGTCCGACGAGCTCAGCAGTGGCGTCACGGTAACGTCGTCGCTGGTGTTGTCCGTAAAATGCCCCGCGAGCGGTAGTAGCATGGTGTCCAATTGGCTCGTCAGAATGTCGTCGCTGTTGAAAGGCTTGTTCAACTTACGGAAGCTGAGAAAGACAGGGTTCTCTTCGGGCTGGTTGTTTGCGCCGCGCAGCATGGTGACCGCTTTCATATCAGCCACGATCTGGTCTTCGCTGAAGGCAATGCCCCATGCCGTTAGCAGGCGCTCCATATTCGATGACATGTCTGGCTGCTGCCCAAACTGCTGCTG
>JBLHHU010000344.1:0-3214 GCA_047615735.1 Kiritimatiellia bacterium
AGCGCACAACGCGTTTGCCGCGTCGCACCTCGTCAAGCATCAGGGCCGAAATTTCAGTCTGCTTCATCGACGCGTTGCCGCAGCGCTTGCCCACAAAAATGCGACTGGCTTTGGCCGGCAATTCATCGAGAAGACGTTCATCCAGCAAGGCATCATACAAACAAACATCCGCGGAATGTAGTGCGGCCACACCCTCGACGGTGCAATACCCGGCGCGCCCAACACCCGCACCAACGATACGCGTTGCTTTTACAAACAGGCTACGTAGCGCCTGCCCGGTGGCATCGCCAGCACGAAACGTGAGTGCGAGAACGCCTTGCCCTTCCGGCACCGGCAGGTCATCCGTCGACACCCATTCCGTGATACGTGATTCGAGATTCAGGCGTTGCAACGCGGCGGCAGCGATCACGAGGACATCGAAACGGTCGTCATCCAACTGCGCCAGACGCTGCTCAATGGTCCCACGCACCGGCAAAAAGGTGGCGCCCGGAAAACGCTCCTGACAATAGGCATCACGGCGATCGCTGCTGATGCCAATACGCGGTGCAGCAGGCAGATCAGCCATACGGAGACCGGCCTTCAAAACAAGCACATCACGTGGATCCGCGCGCCAGGGAAGCCAAAACCAATCCAAATCCTCTGGTACGGGGTCGGGCAGATCCTTGGCACTGTGCTGGGCACAATCCAGTTCGCCGGATCGCACGGCTTCATCCAAGTCTTGCGTAAAGAAGTCCGCCGGACTCTCACGCAAATCGGTTGCCTGATCACGATCCCCCGGCGATTCCATGAAGCGTAGCTCCACCTTCAGCGACGGCAGCAGGCGTTCCAAGTGTTGCGCAATGCTCTGCGCTTGAATGCGCGCGAGCTGACTGGAACGTGAACCGAGAACAAGTTTATGAACGGGAGGAGCAGATTTAGACATGGCGCTGGTCAGGTACCCTCCGAGCGATCGTCGCCCGTCTCTTGCGCATCCGTTGGATGCACACCGAAGAGATCGCGAACCATGCCCGCATAGAGATCCCATTGCCCATTTTTACTCGCGTGTTTGATCGCGGTGCGTGGTTGTGCCAGCAATCGTTTCGTCACACTATACACCAGCGCTTCCACTTCTTTACGACAAGGCTCCGGAAGTGCGGTCATGCGCTCCTTTTTCAGCGACTTTGCAAGTGCATCCCCAGCGATGCGACGTGCATGAATATCAAAGTCGCGCAAAAGCAGATCGAGGTCCGGTCGATCGAAGAGATCAGACAGTCCCTCCAAGCCGTGTTTAACAATCTCACTCGCTTCATCAACGGCGGCTTGTCGTTTCTCCAAATTCCGTTCAGCAACACGTTGCAAGTCGTCGATATGATAGAGATACACATCGGTGAGTTCGGAAATGTCTGACGCAATGTCACGTGGCACAGCGATATCCACCAATAGCATGGGACGATGCTGGCGGGCTTTCATCGTGGTGTTCAGAAGCGGCTTTTCAATGAGACAATGCGGCGCGCCTGAGGAGCTGATCACAATATCTGCCTTGGGCAGAAACTCAGCGAGAAAATCGAGCTGCCCGGCTTTGCCGCCATGTTGATCAACCAGGCGTTGTGCCTTATCGAGCGAACGGTTCAAGACGATGACATCATGCACGCCCTGCTCAACGAGACAACGTAGGGTTAACTCTGCGGTTTCACCGGCGCCAATAATCATGACCGTCTTTTCGTTCAGATCCGAAAAAACGTGGCGTGCAAACTCGACGGCGATCGAGCTGACAGAGACGCGTCCTTGTGTGATATTCGTTTCCGTATGCACACGCTTGGCCGTTCGAAACGCGTGCTGAAAAACAGCGTTGGTTGTCTTGCCGGTGACGCCTGCGTCCGTGGCCATACGGTAGGCTTGCTTGACCTGGCCTAGAATTTCAACCTCGCCAACAACCATGGAATTCAGACTCGCGCAAACCTTCAACAAATGATCCGCGGCTTCGCGGTCGTGCAATTCGTAAAACTGACTACGCAGTTCGCTGACGTCGGAATCGGGTTCCGCGTCGGTGAGGAAGCGAATAACATTGTCACGCGTGAGTGCCTTCTCGTCGGCGACGGCATAGAGTTCCGTGCGGTTACAGGTCGACAGCAAGACGTACTCGCTCAGACCCAGCGTTGTGCGGACGTTGTCAAGCGCTGCCGGCACAGCGTCCTGTGCGAAGGCGGCGGACTCGCGCAGCGCGATGGGCGCCGTGCGATGGTTAAGCCCAATGGCGAACAGGCGACTCACGGTTGCGCCTCCTCAGCCAAACTTACGCCGAGATGCAGACTATCCGCGAAAAACTTAACACCAACGAAAGCGAAGAGCATGCAAACAGCGCCAATGACGCAAATAACCGCAAGGCTTCGACCGCGCCGCCCCAAACTGGCACGCAAATGAACCAACACGGCGTACACCGCCCAAGCCACGGACGTCGCAATAATTTTCGAATCCGTAATCCATTCCTCGCCACCGCCGGACAAACGAACAAGCAGGCCGCCGATGAGAATTGAAAGCGTTAAGGCGGCGAAAGCGATGCCGACTTGCCATGCCAGTAAACCATCGAGCGTTTCAAGCGATGGCAGGCGCGCAAAAAGGCCATCGAGCCGCTTCTTCTTGAGATTATTATCCTGCACAAGATACGCCACCGCCACGACGGCCGCTAAACTGAACAGCGCATAGCTGACCAATGCTGAACCCACATGTACACTCACCCACAACTTGTGCGCGTGTGAAGAAACATCCCCTTCCGACACAAACATGGGGCCACCAAGCAACAGCACAATCGTGATCAAAGGGGCCAGCAAACCCGCGAGGAGCTTTGTGTCGCGGCGTCGAACGAGAAAGACATAAGCCAATGTGAGCAGAAAGGCATAGCAGGCGAGGCTCTCGAATCGTCCTATCGTGAACGCGTCGCCTTCCTGCATCCAGTGTTCAACGAAAATCGAAACCATCGCCAGTAGGCCCAAGACCATACACAGGGTACTGAGCAGGCGCGCCTTCGGGAACGGCTTCAGCAGCGCGAACACAGCCAGAACCGAGGCCGTGCCGTACATCGCCAAGCCGAAACCTATTACTATTGCATCAGGATTCATCAATATCACTTCATATACGGCACGAAAGCACCAGTGAATAAAACTAACTCATCCTGTGTATACTACGCAGGTGCACGATCCCAATTCAATCCTGTAGGCGAGATTCTACGCCGTGTCAG
>JBLHHU010000345.1:0-3189 GCA_047615735.1 Kiritimatiellia bacterium
GTGTCAGGATAAACAATGCGCACAGGCGATCCACGCTGAAGCTCGGCCAACGCGTCATCGGTGTCGGTCAACCCGAAGGCGATGCGCCCCTCCGCCACGGCCTGGGCAACACCGCGATTGCCGGACATCACCTGAATGTCGTTGGCCTTGAGTGTGTCGAAGAACGCCGTCAGGCCCTCGGCGCCCATCGCGGCACACAGACAGGCCACGTGCGTCGCCGTCGTCCCAAACAGCGGCTTGGCAAGTCCCACCTGCCCTTTAAAGCGCGGGTCGCCCAAATCCGCAACCTTGCGCGGGAAATCCGGCCCCTCGATCAGGTTCGTGTTCACCAACAGAATCCGCGCACGCGCGGCGAAACCAAACCAGTATCCGTCGGGGTCTCGAAATGTGGCTGGGAATGCGTCGGCTGACGCGGGCGACACCGACGCCAGAATACCCTCGTTTTTCAGACGCAAGGTGTTGACGATTTCGTTATTCCAGAACACATCACAACGAGGTCGTCCTTTTTCAGCACGCAATGCGTTGACCAACCCAACCGTTTTGGTGGCCTCGGTGTCATATTTCGCACGCACCCGAATGCCTGTCTTCGCTTCAAAGGCCTGCAGAATAGGTTCCGAGAATCCACGGTCATGCGCGGTATAGACGACCACTTCGGGCGTATTTGATTTTCCGCATCCGCTCGACATGACCACGACCAGAGAAAGAACGAAGCAACAAGCTCTCAAGCGACGGCAACGTGTCATGGCTTGCTTTCACTGGGCGATGACTGAAAGAGCGAAGACGGTTTAGTCGGCGACGATTCCAATGAGTCAAAATACGTCTTTACCATCGTTTCGTACTCCAACGGTATTTTATCTCGCGCCAAGGCGCCGGCGGCCTGATCACGCGCGGCTTGCACCATATCCGCATACTCGCGTCGAGCCTCGCCTTTCTCGGGAACGCCGGCCACAAACAGTTCATGCAGAATCTTGCCCTTGTGTAACTTGCTCGCGCTGAGCTCCTCTTGGAACGTGGTCAACGTTGGTGCTTCAGGGGGCAATCCGCCCTTCCCTTTTCCTTCACCACCCGTGCCGCCATTGCCGTTGCCCGGCTGTCCACCCAACGAGGCCGAGCCTTGCAAGGCCTGTTGCGCCAAATAGTCTTCGACCTCCTTGGCGTCGAAGCCCTCAAAGGCATCGCCTAGCATCGCCATTTTGGCACGATCCAAACCATCCTTCATAGCCCGCGTGCCCGCGGCCGATTTACAGAAATCGGCAAGATCTTTCATGTCGGCACCTGCCGCCTCGCACTGCTGCACGAGGTCATTGATGTCAACCGTGGACGACGCCAGTTCGGCCAGTTGTTTGGCCATGTTTGGATTCAAACCCGCGGGCATCATGTTCTGCGTCAGCTTCGCCATTTCGCGGGCTATGGCTTTGCGCTCCTCCCCGGAAAGCCCTGCATCCTGCAGCTTGTCGGCGAGTGCATCAAGGGCATCCGCAGCACCGGCTAAATCACCCGACTTTAATTGCTGCTGCAGTTGATCGAGTTGTGCATGGCTCTCCTCCGACAAACCTGCGGGGTCTGTGGCCGCAGCCATGTTCTGAATCGCTTTGGTGAAGTCTCGCTGCTCGGCAAAATGTTCGCCATGTTTGTTTTCGAACTCACCCAGCGTCTGCAGGGCCAGTTTCTTATCAAGACCAGACAAGGCATCTGTCATCGACGCAAAATCTTGCAACATGACATCGCCTTCAGGACCCTCGACACTGCTAACGTGTTTCTGAACGGACTCCAGCGTCGCCTTGAGCGTGATGGCGCTTTCTTCGACGCGCACCTTTTCATGCTCAGCAATATCGCGACGCAGTTTTCGTTCTAACAGATCCTGCTGGGGAATAAACAGGGCCGCGATCAGGGCGATACACGGCACGGCGGCATAGCGACCGGGCCACGTCAACGTCATGGGCATGACGTCGCTTGGCTTGCGTTTCACCAGAATGGACGTGGCCTGGGTGACGACGCGACGCGAAACCTCATCGCTATCGTCGGCGGCCTGCAAAGCGGATGACACCAGGTTTTTAGAACCGATCGCCTGATCGACGTCGTAACTCACCCGAGCCGGCTGAACACGGTACACCAACCAGGCAACCAACAAAACCAGCAGACACACACAGACGAGTCCGTTGACGACGAGTCCGTAATAGCCACCCAGATAAAGCATGCGATCGGCGAAAACCCAAAGGGAGGCAAGGCCGAGCGCAGCAAACAGGAGCCACTGCAGCAGAACCGTGGCACGCACAAGCCTGAACCACAGCGCGAAGCGCGCCAGCTGATCACGCATGCCCGACTGAGAAATTGACGTTTGATTGTTCATGTTAAGATCCCTCCCCTAGACCAGCACTATACGCGCATCGTGGGGAGGGTTAAAACGCAAAAAGCGCTCTATGCGAGGTCGCCCAATGGCGAAAACCCCCGACCTTCGGCCAAAAACAGAATCTGGCGGGACATATTGTTCAGTGCAACACGCACATTTCGGAACCATTCTGCGAGAATCTCAAACACACGTCGCAACTCAAATTCCGCAGCAAGACGGCATTGACTGGCATCTTTGAAGCTCATCTGACCCATCGATTCGTAGTAGTCAACCGACGGTGCCGCGCGGCGTTCACGGCGATGCGCGATGCGCTCGGGGAAAAGCCCCGTCATGAAAAGCGTATAATTCGCCAAATGCGTACGTAGAAGAAAGGCATCTTCTTCGCGGGCGTCAGCAATGGCACTCAGAAGATCGACACTCCACTCCGTCGCGAAGTCTTTGTGCGGCAGAGGACGCAACATGCGGTCCGCCGATGCGAAAGCCGTGAGCATGCTCGCAACGTAATCCGCCACATCACGATCATCAATCGATGACTCGCGCAAGGAATGCCGCACGACAAGATAGAAAAACAATTGGGTCGAGATGTCGAGGTAGCCCGGCTGATTGAGCAAAGCATGCATCAAGGCCGGATCATCCAAAACATGGTCGCGCTCCGCCTCGTCGCACAACAGCGCCTGCAACCCCACCGATGCATTGGCATCGTTTCCGGTTGCCTCTAGTATAAAGGCGACATCAGCAGCACTAAGCGTCTCACGGCATTTGCCGACGATCAAACTCTTCATGTTGATTCTCCGCTATCAGGCAGGACGGCTCGCCTGTTCCGAGAATTATAGCGAAAA
>JBLHHU010000346.1:0-3189 GCA_047615735.1 Kiritimatiellia bacterium
CGGTGACTTGGCGAGACGTCGCATCCAGCCGTCGTCTTCTTCGCGTGGCACGCGTGTACTGTCGAGAACGAGAAGGCAAACGTCGGCGCCTTCCGTCGCCGAGCGGGCTGTCTTGTTCATGACTTTACCCAGATCGTGTTTGGCTTTGTGGACACCTGGCGTATCTAGAAAGACCAACTGCCCTCGCTCTTCTGTATGAATGGCGCGGATGGCATTGCGCGTCGTTTGCGCGACGGGGCTGGTAATGCTTACCTTTTCTCCAAGTATACGATTGATGAGGGTTGATTTTCCGACGTTGGCTCGGCCGACAATAGCGACGATGCCAGAACGATAATCTGGGTTGATAGGTGCAGTTTCCATAGCCTATGAACCTAACGCCATGTTGGTGCAAAGGCAACGGCAATGCGCGAATCGGGAAATGCGCGCTGCATTGATCAGTGTTCGATCCGACGTTGGTCGCGTTTGCGGCATTCATTGACCTTGATTCTGTCATTCCGAAAAGCTGGATCTCCTGCTTGATGTGATGCCCGTGCCGTGTACACTCGTGGATGCATCGTTCTGGCGTCTGGGTACTTTGGTCCATTGCCAGCCTAGCCCATTCGGTTCATGCATTTATTGGAATAGCCTGAAGAAAGTGTACGTATGAAGATCATTTTTGGGTATGTGTTCATTTTGCAGATAATTGTCGCGGAAAGCGGTGCCGTCGATTTTGTTGACGCCTCTCAGATCGATACGGTTTTACAGACCAACAATCAGGCATCCAATCCACGATGGGCGGCGCGACAACATCCGGACGTGAGTGAATGGGCGTCGCTGTTCACGGACGACCTTAGTAATGCGAAATTCAAGACCGGTGTATGGCATATTTCCGATGGTGAGTTTACGGCCAGTGATGATCAGGCGCTCTGGTCAACGCAGGATTACGAACGCTACATGCTCGATCTGGAATTCAAAACCGCGGACGGTTCGAACAGTGGCGTTTTGGTATATGTATCCGACACTGACAAATGGGTTCCGAATTCTGTTGAGATTCAACTGACAGACGATTTTGCAGAAAAATGGGCTTCCTCCAATCCCACTTGGCGCTGCGGTGCCATTTTTGGAAGACTGGCTGCCCGCAAGCAAATGGTGAAGCCCGCGGGTGAATGGAACCGCATAACCATCACCTGTGACGGGCCCTTTATCGACGTAGTCCTGAATGGGGAACATGTGACGACTATGGACATGCGCCAATGGCATTCGGCCACCCACAATCCAGATGGCTCAAAGAAACCTGGATGGCTGAACAAACCGTTAAGTGAGCATCCCACAATGGGTAAAATTGGTTTACAGGGAAAACACGCCGGCGCTCCGATATGGTTCCGAAATATCAAAATCAAGGAATTCGCTGCGAGCGAGTAGTGACCTCGACGTCTATTGCCGTCGATATTGAAGCATTGTAGAATGTGTGTCTTATATGCCACGTGCGTGTTGACACGGCGATGAATTCGAACGCAAACTATTTTCATTAACCACGTGAACCAAGGAACACATGCGAATGATCAATATAAGAAAATTTTTCATCGTGGCTGTCGTTGCGATAGCATCAGCAGGCGCTTCAATTGCTGCGGATATGAGTACGGTTATGTATGTCGGGAAACGGACAGCAGGGGAGAGCGCTACCAAACGCCTGATTGTCTTTATCGATCTTGTCGACTCGAGTAATACGATCACTTTCGATCTGAAGACGTTTGAAAATCACTCGGATCCGAATATCCAAAATATTTTGAAAGTTATTGCCGCCTTACCACATCGAGCCACAGGTGCCCAGGCCGACACAAAAGGTGGATTTCAGGAATGTAAAACGCGTTTCGTTTTGACAATTCCCGCCGTTCGCCCAGACCTCAATACGCAGGATTGGCGCATTCATGAAATTAACCTAAGGCCTCAAAAATAGGGCGGTTTGCGACAGCGGTTTAGACGTGTTATGCCGTGGCCTGCAACGCTTTTTCTTGAGAGGCAATGGATGCCGCCAATGCGAATTGCGTACGGCAACGCTCAAGATTTTGGTGTTCGTGCGTGGTGTTGAAGTAGTGGTCGCCTTCGAGATAATCTGTCAGGAAGCGAACGCCGATTTCAAGTGTAATCAGCTTCGCCGAAAACGGCATAAGTTCGACCTCAATCGGTAAAAGCAGGCCATCTGCGCCGTCCAAAAATCCTTTGGCGATCTGGGTATAGATGTTTGGGCAGAGGTGCATCTCTTCAGCCGCCGGATGATCCTCAGACACCGAGCCAGCAGCAGATCTGATCAAATCGCCGAAATCGTATAAACTGAGTCCCGGCATGACGGTGTCGAGATCGACAACACACACGGGCTCATTTGTTTCTGCGTCGAGAAGGATGTTGTTGATCTTTGTGTCGTTGTGCGTCACGCGCTCCGGAATGTCTCCTTGCGCATGTAAATCCATTAAAGTGCTCGCCAACGTTTGGTTCGACCTCGCGAAGTCGACTTCGGTTCGGGCGTTCGCGCATCGCCCGAATGCGTCATTCGCGATTGCCTTGTCAAGACACGCGAAGCGCCACGGGGTATCGTGGAAGCGGGGTAGTGTGTCGTGCAGGCGTTCACCGCTGAGGTCGGCTAAATCGGCTTGAAACATGCCAAATCCGCGTCCGGCTTGATAGGCAACGTCTTCGCTGTCGGCGCGGTCGTGGCAGGTCGTTTTTTCAACGAAAGCGCAGCATCGCCATCTGTCATCGTCTTCTGTTTTGTGGAGCGGAGCGCCCGTCATATCGGTTTGCGGCCGCAGAGATTGCCAGCGACGTGATCCGTGACGGCGGCTGTTGATGTGTGCCGTGACGCGATTCATGTTGTCCATCATGGCATCGAGGTTTTGAAAGACGTCGGTATTGATGTTCTGAAAGACGTAACGGTCCGCCGTATCGAGCGTCAGCAGCCATGTGTGATGAATGTGACCGTTTCCGAGCGGTGTAAAGTCGATCACCTCTCCCTTTAGGTCAAAGTTCCTGATCAGATGTGTGGCGGCTTCATTTGAAAGCATTGGAATGGTTCGCGAAAGGGTGAGGCAATGGCACGGGTCAATCGATAGGTGGATAGTGGCGGGGTTTTCGTGACGATGCAAACGTAAAACGCTCCGGTGGGTCGCGAACGCGGTTCCTGTATTGCAACATTTCACATGCTTGCTACAGTCG
>JBLHHU010000347.1:0-3176 GCA_047615735.1 Kiritimatiellia bacterium
TTCTGGTGTACGACATCAACAAGGACGGGCGCAACGACATCGTGGCCAGCGCCGCACACCACCACGGCATCTTCTGGTACGAACAGCAAGCGGACAACACGTGGACGCAACATACAATCGATGACAGCTGGACTCAGGCCCACAGTCTTTCGCTGAACGACATCGATCAGGACGGGGATCTCGACCTCGTCGCAGGAAAACGCTTCATGGCGCATAACGGCAGCGACCCAGACGCCCATGGCCCTCTGGGCGTCTATTGGTATGAGCTCGAACGCAGCGCAACGCCCGTCTGGCACAAGCACGTCATTTCCTATGACGAAGGCATTGGATCTGGCGTCAATCTGTGCGTGGTCGACCTGGACAATGATACCGACCTCGATGTCGTGGTCACCGGTAAATGGGGCGGCCCCGTCTGGTTCGAAAATCAGGCCGTTTCGAAACCGTCTGAATGATTCGCGCAGAATGACGGACCGCCTGACGGCGCGTGCTATCGTGCGCGGAAAATCCTTGTCCGCATGCCCCCACGCCACCATCATGGCTAGCTTCGCATACGCCCTCAGGCGACACATGTATAGAGGTTCATTGAACAGGATTCATCCACCCATGCACGACCGATTCATATTTTCACGGGTTATCGGCACGCTCTTTTTACTCGCGACGCTCACCTACGCCGATCCAACGAACGACAACAAAGACAATTGGCGGAAAGTCAACATACCACCGTCCCCCTCCCTGTCCGCACAGGACGCCTTAGGCACATTTAAACTGGCTCCTGGCTTTGCGATTGAAGCGGTCGCGTCAGAACCGGCACTTGACAACCCAGTCGCCATGGCCTGGGATGGAAATGGCCGTATGTGGGTGGTGCAGATGTCGGCCTTCATGGCCACAGTGACAGGCAAGGGCGAGGACGCCAGAACGGGTAAAGTCACCGTCTTTGAAGACACCAACAACGACGGCAAGATGGACCGCCACGTCAACTTTCTGACCGGTCTGTTGAGGCCCCGCGCCATCACCATGGTCAAAGGTGGTGTCCTGGTATCCGAACCCCCAACCTTGTGGTATTGCAAGGATACGGATGGCGACCTGGTGTGCGACGAAAAGATCAACGTCGGCAAATACGCCAGAGCGGGCGCACCGGAACATACAGAAAACGGCCTTGTCCCGGCGCTCGACAATTGGATGTACAGCGCCAAATCAAAAACGCGCCACAGGTTTGTTGATGGGAAGCTGATTTCGGAAGCCACGCTTTTTCGCGGGCAATGGGGAATCACCCAGGGGAACTATGGGCGCTTGTACTATACGGGCAACTCAAACCTTCGACAGCATGATTGGGAAACGTACCGCATAGAGGAAAAAGCATCGACGTCACGTGAGCAGGGCGCTCATGAACTCAATACCATACGAATGAATTATGGCGTCAATCGTGGCTACCTTCTTATCAAAGACGATAGCGACGGCAGACTGAATGTCCCCACGGCCGTGTCTGGACCGGCAATTTATCGTGACAACTTCTACGGCGAACGCTTTCAAAATGGTTACTTTGCACCAGATCCGGCAGGGAATGTGGTCACCTATTTTGAGATGTCCGAAAAAAGAGGGAAACTCAATTTCCACCACAAAACCTATGATGACGCAACATGGGGTAAGCGCGAATTCCTAGCATCAACCGACGAGCGCTTTCGCCCTGTGAACCTTTACACAGGACCGGACCGCTGCCTCTACGTTGTCGACATGTATCACGGGATTCTGCAGCACAAGGCATTCCTCACAATGGATTATCTAGCCAAGCAAATCACACACCGAAAGCTCGATAAGGAAAACCTAATGGGGCGCGTGTATCGCATCGTTCCGACCGACAAAACCGTGCCACGCGTGAAACCAAACATGCTCAACGAATCGCCCGCACAATGGGTGGCGCACTTGGAAAACCCCAATGGCTGGTGGCGCGACACGGCGCAACGCTTGCTCGTTCAGGCTCAGGACACATCCGTGGTGCCCGCGTTGGAAGAACTTGCCAGGAGCAGCGAACGCCATCTGGCGAAAATTCATGCCTTGTGGACACTACAGGGGCTTGACGCGTTAGACAAAAAGCTGATGACCGCCGCGCAGGAGGACCCTCATCCCAAAGTGGCGTTAACAGCGCGTTTACTGATGACGGGCCTGCCCACGATTAACTACAACACACGTGAAACGAATGAATCCGCATTGAGCGCGGCGGACCGAGCCATCTATCGTCGTGGTAAAGCCGTGTATGAAGCCGGTTGCGTGGCTTGCCATCAACCTAACGGCAAGGGTCTAGAGAAGCTTGCCCCTCGATTGGCCGGCTCAGATTGGATGAAGAAGAAAGACGACATCCTGATCCGAGTCATTTTAAATGGCCTGCAAGGACCCATCACCGTGAAGGGCAAGGACGTGGACAGCAGTTTCCAAGTGATGCCAGGACATGCGGCCCTACTCGACGACGACAACATTGCCGAGGTGCTCAGCTACATTCGCAACACCTGGGGAAACAAGGGCAGAATGGTCACCCGCGAAAGCGTTGTGGCGGTGCGAAAGATTGTCGCGAAACGCAGTGACCTTTGGACGGAGAACGAACTGAAAAGGCTTCATCAATGACAGTAGCATCCCACAGGGGCAAATATTGGGTGCGAAAGAAGCGTATTTCCTAATGTTTCTGACGCCATGTGCCCAAGCTGCATTGCAGAATTCCAAGCCTCTGATGAAGAAAACCCACACCCGCTACGCTCGAGATTCAGAGGCACAGAGCTTGCCCGCCGGAAGCGGGGAGAGAATGAGGAGACTTATTTCACGAGAATCAGGCGCCGGGGTACCCCGGCGCCTGATTCTCGTGATCTTTCCTCCGTGCCTCTGCGAACTCAAGCGTAGCGGGTGTTAAATCTTTTCTTTGCCCTATGGGATGCTAGCCTGATCTATTCATCAACATTTTGCGAAACGAAGAAGACCACGGATTACACTGATTCCACGGATAGAAACAGAACAGTTCCAAAAATCCGTGCCATCCGTGTAATCCGTGGTTTAAACTCTGGTGTTCATAATGTTGTGACTACTGTCGATGGGTTCGTGAATAATTCAGGCTAGTGCATCAATGATGAAAATTATATCCACCTTATGCATGCTGATCATCGCCGCGATATCAATTGTGTCAGCTGCTGCTG
>JBLHHU010000348.1:0-3170 GCA_047615735.1 Kiritimatiellia bacterium
GTAATACTCGAGCTGTTGTCAGTGCACCGAACGCGCCGGTTGCGGGAATGTAACGCCCGGCCTGCAAGGCGGGGCGTCCGGCATGCGGGCCACGGTAAACCCAGAAATTCTGTTTGCGGTCGCGATAAGTGAAGCCCTTGTAGTTGCCGAAGCGTCCGTTAGCGTCATGCGCCTCGTTCCAATTTACAGGCAAGTCGCCCGAGACGCCACTGGGCTCGGTGTTATAGTCGACGGCGTTGTCCCCGCTGCCTTCGACCGGCTTGGGCAGGAAGGTCAGGGGTGGAGGTGGCTGCAGAAGCTGACCTGCGGGCACGATGTAATCGAAGACGTAACCGGCGCTGGGCTTCTCGCGCAGTACTTTGAAGGGCGTGATCGCGGGCCGACTGTCCGACTCCGTATAGGACACCAGAACGTAAGGATGGGACGAATACCCGATCGCATTGGTGTTATTCAGATCGTCACGCGTGGCGAAAGGTGTGCCGCCCGACATGATGGCATGTTCTTCGTTAGGGTTGTAGCCATCGGCGTCAGGATCGTTCTGGGTGTAGATAATGCCCTGCGCCTCAAGCGGGCTAAGCCGCTCGCCGCCGAGTTTGCTGGCCATGACGATCTCGCGCGGCTCGGTGGGCCATTGCAGCGCATAGCGGCCAATCGCTGAGGGCCAGGCGATCTGCGAAAAGCCTTTCGAACCGTCGCCGGCATTCGCCCCGGCGCGGGAGGACGTGCGCCGGAACCACCAGACTTCGAGTTCGTTGTCGCTCGGAATGGCATTTACGGGGATGATTGCTCCCTGATTCGCCGCGCTAAATCCTGCGTTCAACGGGTCGATGTAAGCTGTCGGATCGTAGGAGGTGCCGACCGCAAGATTGAGATAGCCCGCGAGGTAGTCTTCTTCGGGGTCGCCGCCCAGCTCGGACTGGGGTGCCATGATGCGTTCACCCACTTCAACGGTTTCTTGGACGATACGCGGTGCCTCGAAGTCGCTGGGCCAGGGGCTACGAACCGCAATCGGGGCAATTGGGGACACCGGTTCGACAGGAAGCAGGTCCAGTAACGCCGCAAGGGAGATGCCCAGCGTTCCGCCGCTGGGCGGCGGAGAATCACCCCCATATTGGTCCGTGTAGTCGGTCGGCAAGTATGTGCCGTTGTTCGCGCTGGTCTCACCCATCAGGGAGGATGCATCGTCATCGAATACCAGTGTCAGGTTGTTAATGTCCCCGCCGGCGCCAACATCCGACATCAGAATGCACACGTTTCCGTTAGGGCCCATCAGAAACGCATCTATATCAGATGGGTATGTATGGGTGACGCCCGAGAGCCGGACGCGAACCTTAAGCACGGGGTTAAGGATACCGCTGACGGTGATCGACGAGGGGTAAGGACTGGCGTTGCCACTGTCATTAAGAATGAGTCCACCTAAGCTGCGGAACTCTTGCGACCGCAGTTCACGTGTCTCAGGGTGACGCGTAACGACCTCAAGCGTCCAAGAAGCAATCGTCCCCGAATCCTGACCCGCGTCATCCGTCACGAAGAGCTTCCATTCACCATTGACCCCGCGCTTGGCGGCATCCTGATATGTGCCGTAAGCCTCTTCATAGGCTATCACGCTTGGAAGGGTGGTATCGAGCCACGAGAAAACACGCTCAAACGCGACACTGTCGCCAGCCGTGAAGCGCAGCAAGGTGCGGTGAGCGGGGTGTGTGGCGTCCAGCCATGTGTAAAACTTAGATTCGGCCGTAATTTTGGCACGGGGTCGGTCAAGCGAATCCTGAAAAGAGATAAAGGGCACGCTTTCGGGCTTGAGCGAAACACCGGTCATCTGGGCTTCTGCATCGGTCGCTGCCGCCGGGCGGATATAATGACTGTAGCGCCCAACATCCAGCGGCCAGTGCAGTCGATAGCGCGTAAAGTGGCGAGGCCAGCGGATGCCCGCGACACCCTCCTCCATCCAATGCACAATATAGTCATTCAGATTTTCGGTTTCGCGGGCCGCGTACAGCTCCAGAAAATTAGCACCTTCAACGCTGTGCTGATAATCAAAAGAATCGCCGGAGATCTGCAGAATCGGCTCCGGAAAAAGATCCTCGATACTGCCAGGCGTAGACGGGTGAATGCGTTCGCCCAGCTCGGTGTTCTTGTCGGTCGGTGTGGCCTGCCGAATGACATCGACGATCTCGAAGCCTATCTGATCCCGGTTGACGTTGTCTGTTTTCAGATCTCCCAGAAATTCAACGAACACACGTCCTTCCTGATTATAGGCGTAAATGTGTTCAAGAGCCTTATCATACCACAGGGTGCGCAATTCCTTTAATGCTGCGTTGGTATTGCCCTCGGCCGGACTGGTGTCACCAATACTGACAAACTCTTCATCTACGGTTCGCTTGAAGGTTGTATTGTTGTAGGCCACCTTGACAGCGCCAATGCGTGCGCCGGGAATGCTGATGGGCTTGCCAATCTTGCGAAAGCTCCCCTGTGTCCAATACATTTTGCGTGGGGTTTTCACGGGACTGCCGGAGACGACGTAGGATTCCGTCTTCAGAGCATAAGCATTCGCACCGCTGATATAGAAATTCGGAATGCCCAATGCCACGCCCAATTCATTCACGTAAGTGGGGGTCGATCCGACCGGGAACGGAACACTTTTCTGCCAGGTGACAAACACCGGGCCGGGCTGTACCGCGTAGACTTGATTGGCATGCGGGCTCCAGTAATAGTCTGCGTTCTCGTGTAAATTGGCACTATAGGGTTCCGCGCGCCAGTAGGAGATACCTTCGGCGCTGTCCGGCAACAACTCACCTGCATAGTCGACCAGCGGCGGCGGAATCGTGGATCCGAAAGAAAACGAACTGCGCCGGTTCAAGTAGGGTGCACCGATTTGCACCCTTTGCAAAACCATTAGCACCTGACCGTTTGATTCGGCTGCGGGCAGTTTCTGGAGTGCGTTGGTGGTGGGTGCGCCGGGCGTGCCGCCGCCGCCGAAAGACACCAGGCTGCTAAATTGGTTGCTGGTCGCTGGCAGGGCCCCCGTCGGCCCTCGCCCATCGGACCCGGGCGGTACGCCGACGATGTCCGAAAGCGGAACGCCCTGCGCCGACTGGAAATTGAAGGCCGACTGGAAAATGTAGTTTGTGTCTGTGCGGTCCTGAATGAGCTCGACGGGAAGCGCGACC
>JBLHHU010000349.1:0-3156 GCA_047615735.1 Kiritimatiellia bacterium
CCGACAAAGGTCCGGCTGCCAGGGCGTGGTGTTGCGGAACGCGCCCCCATCACGAATCGCGTGATACAAGGTGTGTGTGGCAGGATCATAGACCACCCCAATGACGGGAATCCCTTTACGGGAAACGAGCGCAATCGAGATCGCGTAACCAGGCATGCCCTCGATGAAGCACAGCGTCCCATCAATGGGATCAATGCACCAGAAATAGTCGTTCTCCAAGCGGCTACCATCGTCAGCGCGTTCTTCCGTCAACAACCCCAGTTTATACGCCGAAAATGTGGGCGCCAGGATCTGTAGAATCCGCCGCTGGCTTTCATGATCGACCTCCGTCACCACCTGCGAGGCAAGGGAGTCGCCGCCGTCCTTCCGATCCACGTTCAGCGGCCTCGTTTCAGAGATGTACTTCCCGGTCGAGATCGCAGCTTCGATCGCGTGTTCGGCGAGCGTCTTCAGGTCATCATGTGTGAGCGTCATAGCCCGTCCAGAACGTCACGCGAAAGGCGTTCGCTGTAGGAATGAATTTTCCAATGCCCGGGGCTCCATCCCTGCAGAAAGCGAAAGAAGTCGGTCCACGCAACGGGATAGAGCGCGCGCCAGTCGGACTCCAATGCCGCAAAATCGAGCGATTTATCGCGTGATGCCAACGCGGCCCTCAGGGCATGAAAATAGAAATCCAACAGCGCAGACTCGCGCCGTTCACAGTCCTTCTCATCAAGGCAGCTGCTGATGAAATAGGCCAGATCCTTCATGCCGCATCCGCCACCGACATACTGAAAATCCACAGCCGCGACACGGTTGTCGGACGAAAAGCAAAAGTTAGCCAGTTTCATATCCCCATGAACGAGCGTCTGAAACGGCGTCGCGTTCAGCGCCGCATCGATCGCGGGAGCGGCCGCTTTCAGAGCTTGGTCATCCAGCGCGGCGAGTTCGTCGGGGCGGGTGGCGAGATGCCAATAGGTGCCGATGGGCCAAAGGTTCGTCGGTGAGTCGTCCATGAACGCCGCGTGAAAATTGGCCATCCATGAAATGCACGCCAGCAATGCATCGTCTGAAACGTGCGTCAAGCGACGATCATAGCCCGCCGCGTCCAGATCCTCCATCACCATGAAGACTTCGTCCCCGCGCGTCTCGAGGGCGAGGCAGGCAGGGACCCTGCACGCGTCATCACAGCGGCCTGCCCAGTCGCGATAAAACGCCGTTTCAACCTGATAAGATTTCACCTTTCGCTCATGCGAACGGCCCGTATTCCAACCCCGGGGATGATGATCAGCGGTCGGCCAATGGACATGCTTGACCACGACGCTCTCTCGTTCTGCACCTTCGAGTCCACAGCGGGAGATGGTTCCATAGCCGCTCCACAAACTTTGGATCACATCGGATTGCGCCAGCGCACTCGCGCCCGTTGCGTTCAATGTGATTTCCGTGAAGTGCTCGTCCATAGGCAGAGCACTATAACCGAGGCGTGCGTGGTCCTCAAAAGAAAACTAAATTCAGACGCCAACGTTGGTGACGCGGCCGTATGCCCGGAGTTCCGCTGCCCTCGTCGGAGTAGAGGTCTCATCCTACCGTGAAACATCTCCAGCCTTAGGGACGCCAGGCGACCCTCGAAAACAAAGCTTAAACACAAACGCGGCCGCTGATTGCGCTGATGGATTCTCCCTTCGTCATTATCCGTAAACAGCCCCACCCCAAGGGCCATTTGGAATAGATTTCGCTAGGGAGAAAAGGCCCGCCTAAAACTTGCTCAGAAGGCTTGTCCCTTAAGCCCTCTTAGAATCAAATAATGGTCCTGTTTTTCGCTTCTAAGGGCGCTTGAGGCTGCAAAATTCGCTGCAAAAAAAATCTCAACAAGGCAGTTATCGTGTCGAATGCACGAAGGTGGAGTGTCGATCATGCGCCGGTTAGCGATCTGCCCCTGCTTGCGGCCATCGGTTCGTGGGCAGCGCCGACGACGCTTGCCGTAGGCGCGCGGAAGGCTCTGCCACAGGTCGCCCCCCTCCTTTGCATCGGCGTAGATGTGCTTGTAGATCGTTTCCTTGCACACCCAAGGACGTCTCTCAAGCCGGGCGCGCCCGCTGATCATGTCAGGTGTCCAGCCACTTTTGAGTCGGGTCTCGGCGGCGTCCTTCACTTCCTCCGTGAATCGCCGTGGCCCCGGCCGCTTGGCCCGCTCCTGCGCCATGGCGTGCGCCTGGTGCGGCTGGTAGCCATTCCCCCAAGAGTTCCTCTCTATCTCGCGGCAGATCGAACTCGGGGAACGGCCCAAGCGCCGGGCAATCTCACGCTGCCCATACCCCGCTTGACGCCACATCCGGATCAGCCTACGTTCTACAAGGGTCACGCGTTTGTAAGTCACTATGTCCTCCATGTATTGCTAGTACACGAAGAACGTACCTTACCGCGTGGCCACTTTCATATCACAACTGTTGCGCTATCCGCTGGCGCGCGGGGGCAAAGCACATACGATGAAGTGATAAATTTCACTATGCGAAGTTCACGACCTAACTCATAATACCTGTCGGTTGAACCCGACTCTGGATTCACCGTAACAAGGAGCACATCATTGAAAAAGCTTTTGGCACTTGCCCTTCTCACGCCTTTCTATGGAGCCATGCACGCTCAAGCCGTTGAGCCTCCTCCGCCAACCCCTGTACATATCGGCGCAAGCAACGTTACGCATCACAGCGCGACCATTCTTTGGTCTGTCGCAAACTTTCCACATCCGGGAACGGGGACGGTGTTTGAAGTTTGGTTGCGCACCCGACCTGCCAATGCCCTCGCCCCTGAATGGGGATATGCCGGCAGCGCCCGACATACGGCACTGGACGTGATCGGACTCCAGCCGTCGACCGTTTATGACATCAGGGTCGAATTAAGTCAAAATGGCGTTAAGGGAGCATACGGTATTCGTGAAAATGCGTTCGAGACACTGGCACCACCGGACATTAACCATCCGCCAACGCCGCCGGTGCATCTTGTTGTCAGTGAGGTCGGCCAGACACAGACACGACTGCAATGGGGCCCTTCCACGGATCCCGAGACAAACAACATTGTCTACATGGTGCATTTACGTCATCGCACGGCTTCAGGATTGCATGAGTGGCAGCCCAGAGGCACAACGGGCCACACCAACCTGCTGGTCGCAGACCTGTTCCC
>JBLHHU010000350.1:0-3090 GCA_047615735.1 Kiritimatiellia bacterium
CCACCCTCGGGCATCGGAAAGTCTGGCGTTACAAAGTCTTGCACGAACGGATCACCGTCCACCACGCTGGTGACTTCAATGGTGTCCTTCATCGTCTTTAGCCCAACCCAGACACCGGCAAAGCGCGACAAGGCCCAAGCATATTGCCCCATATCAAGGATTTCTTGCACACCGGCGGGCGATACAATCGGCATATAGGCATCGACCATCGCCCAATCGGACTGGTGCAGTGTCGTGGAACTTTCGCCGGTGTGGTCATCGCCCATCGCCATGATGACACCGCCATTGGCCGATGATCCGGCCATGTTGGCGTGTCGCATGACATCGCCAGACCGGTCCACACCGGGTCCTTTGCCATACCAAAGTCCGAAAACGCCGTCATGCGTCCCCTCGCCGCGCAATTCGGCCTGTTGGCTGCCCCATAACGCCGTTGCCGCCAAATCCTCGTTCAGGCCGCGCTGAAACGTCACATCGGCCTCGCTCAGCACCTTTTGGGCACGTTCCATCTGCATATCGACCGCACCCAGCGGCGATCCGCGATATCCGGTCACATATCCTGCGGTATTCAGCCCCGCCGCCGTATCACGCGCCTTTTGCATCAACATCAGCCGCACAAGCGCCTGTGTGCCATTCAACAAAATCTGCTTTTTAGTCAAATCATAGCGGTCATTCAGCGTGACGTCTTGACGGGTCATATAACACCTCCCTGCGTGATATTACGGCTCTCGCTCACATCTTAGGTCATAAAAGCTGACCTACCAAACGCATTTCACCTGACATCACGGAATGAAACAGACATAAGGGATACGTAACAAGTGCCAACATGTGAGCGGTAACAGATGCAGCAAGGATATCCGATGGACTGGGACAAGTTACGAATCTTTCACGCGGTCGCTGACGCAGGGTCGCTGACAGCTGCGGGTGACAAGCTACATTTGTCGCAATCGGCGGTGTCGCGCCAAATTCGTGCGCTCGAAGAATCACTTTCGACGATCCTGTTTCACCGTCACGCCCGTGGCTTGATCCTGACCGAACAGGGCGAACTGCTGTTTGATGCAACCAAATCCATGTCACGCCGTCTGGATGCCGCCAGTGCACGAATTAAGGATTCCGCCGAAGAAGTCTTTGGTGAGCTGAAGGTCACCACCACCACAGGCTTTGGCACCCTCTGGCTCGCGCCGCGCCTGCCTGCACTCTATGAAAAATATCCGGACCTGAACATCGACCTGATGCTGGAAGAACGCGTGCTCGACCTGCCAATGCGCGAAGCCGACGTGGCAATTCGCATGAAAGAACCCTCGCAGGCCGATCTGGTTCGCAAAAAGCTGATGACAGTGCGCATGCGGCTTTATGCGTCGCAGGCATACCTCGACAAAGTGGGTGGTTTCGATGAAATCGAGGACATCGGCCGTCATCGGCTCATTTGTCAAAGCCCCAGCGCGTTTCAGGTGGCGGCGGGGGCAACACTTGTCGGGCATCTGCTCAGCTATGACAAACCCAGTCTTTTGCATGTGAACAATTACTTTGGCGTGCTTCAGGCAGTGCTGTCCGACCTCGGTATTGGCGTTTTGCCTGATTATGTGATCGAGGACTTCCCCACCCTTGTGCGCGTTCTGCCTGAGGTTGAAAGCGGTGAAGTCCCTGTTTTCCTTGCCTATCCCGAAGAGCTGCGGCAATCCAAACGGATCATGGCGTTCCGCGATTTTGTTCAGGATGAGATTATTGCCCATCGCCGCCGTATTCGTGATGGCGCCGCCGCGATCGCTTAAATGCATCTCATCATATCGCTAAGGGCCGTGACCTATGCGACACACGCATGGCGGACATGCACCCAAGAGCGCCGTTATCGCTTGCTCGTTTCGTCGCTGCCTCATAAACATATTACATAGAGTGGACTTGCCACTTTATACCTCCCTGTTGGACTTCGCCGGGCCTTTGTGCCCGGCATTTCTTTGTCTAACTCCTTGTTTGTGAACGGCTTGATCCGCGCGACAAGACGTGTAGCCCGCATTTTCCCAATTCCATTTTTTTCACAATTGAGATATTGATAGACCATTAACGCCCACCAAGAGCTCTGCCGTGCAGTAAAATCCTGCCGCTCAGCATCATGCCAGTTCAATCGGTCGCTACAGAAGTCAAAATGCAAAACCTGTTACACACTCTGCTCTACCGTCAGCAATGCTATTGCGTGCCGACACGTTAGACTAAACTCGTCCGATATCACGGATCGGAGGCAGCATGAGCGACCAGAAACCAGGCCGTTGCGCCTGAATTTATTGCAACAAGCAAACCAAATGGGTCGACGATCAACTTGCTCTGCGCGCCATCCTGCCCGTCGAAACCTTCAAATGGCGCGGGGCCGTCTATACCATCCAAAACCGCAACATCTGCAGCGTTGACCCGCTAAAGGCTGGCGCATCACTGGCATTTTTTGCTGGTGAGCTGTCGGATGACCCTGACGGGCTGCTGTCCCACGTTGAACCGATGTTGAATACGGACGCGCCTTGCCATAAACGTCGCGCAACCAGTTCAAGGGACGCACATGCAAGAGCCAGCCATCACATCCGACCTGATTTCGGCCCACGGCCTGTCGCCTTCGGAATACGACCGGATATTGGACATTATCGGACGCGAACCAACGTTCACCGAACTCGGCATCTTTTCAGCGATGTGGAACGAACACTGCTCTTATAAATCCTCAAAGAAATGGTTGCGCACGCTGCCCACGACCGGCCCACAAGTCATCTGCGGTCCCGGTGAAAACGCGGGCATCGTCGACATTGGCGACGGACAATGCGTTGTTTTCAAAATGGAAAGCCATAACCATCCGTCTTACATCGAACCCTACCAAGGCGCGGCAACGGGCGTCGGCGGCATCCTACGGGATGTCTTTACGATGGGCGCACGTCCGATTGCAGCAATGAATTCCCTGTCCTTTGGGGATCCCAGCCATCACAAAACGCGAGCCCTGGTGCACGGCGTCGTTGCGGGCGTCGGCGGTTACGGCAATTGCTTTGGCGTGCCGACTGTGGGCGGCGAAGTGCGCTTTCATTCCGCCTACAATGGCAACTGCCTAGTCAACGCGTTTGC
>JBLHHU010000351.1:0-3070 GCA_047615735.1 Kiritimatiellia bacterium
ACTCCTTAGCGATCCACGTGATGTCGTCCATGTCGTCTTCAAAGACGTGGATGCGTTTCAACAACTCGGCATTGGCGTCGAGGAAACGGTGTAGTCGATCGGGGGCCGCGTGCCATGCGTTGGTCATCGCGCTGCCGACACCATCAAAAGCCTTATAATAGGAAAGTTCTGTCACGGGGTCATGACGTAGGTATTCGCGCAGCCCGCGGCGGTGTTGCGTGAAGGGCACAACCAGGATTGCCGTGAGGAACAGGAGCGAAATGAAACGTGCCTGCTGATGCGTGATTTCCGTTTCGCCAATCTCGGCACGCGCCTGCGCCTCACGCGACACCGACATGGGGGCGCTTGGCGTGCTCGGTTTCTTTGGCGTGTGTGATGAAGATGACATAAGAGCTTCTGGCTAAAAAATGAAATAGATGAAAGGGTGAAAACTGGTGGCGACGAGCAGCAGAATGGCCGCGAAAAAGAGCGTGAAAATGACGGCAATTTTGGGCCAGCCGATGCGGCGCGTGAAGTCCCATGTTTGGATGCCGAACCAGCTTACCAAGCCTGCGACGAAGACCATGCTGGCGTGGTAGGGTGTGTAGATGGCTGCGCCAACCAAGGGGGCGGCTGCGGTGTCTGCGCCAAGCCCGAGCATGGCGCCGCAATAGCTCAAGGCGGACGGCAAATCCGACGCGCGGAAAAAGACCCAAGTGAAGAGGACGATGATATAGGTGATCGCAACGCGCGCGATCGCGGGTAGACGTGCGTAAGCGCTGTTTTTACCGCGCAGGCGCTCGATGGCCAGCATGCCACCGTGAATGCCGCCCCAGATCACAAAGTTCCATGATGCGCCGTGCCACAGTCCGCCCAGTAGCATCACCATCATCAGATTGGCGTAGGTGCGCGCGTGGCTTCCGCGGTTTCCGCCCAGCGGAATGTAGAGGTAGTCGCGTAACCAAGATGACAGGGACAAATGCCAGCGCCGCCAGAATTCGGTGATGGATTGTGATCGGTACGGCGAGTCGAAATTCTTGGCGAACATGAAGCCCATTTGCAGGCCCAGGCCGATGGCCATGTCGGAATATGCGCTGAAATCGAAATAAATCTGGAATGAATAAGCGACCGCGCCGAACCAGGCGTCGATCGTCGTCAGCGCGCCAGCCCCGAAGCATTGATCGGCGACTTTGCCGCATGGGTCGGCCAGCAACACTTTTTTGGCGAGGCCCATGCCGATGAAGGTGCAGCCGCGTGCAAACTTTTGAAAGGTGTGCGTGCGTTCGTAAATCTGATTGGCGACTTCTTGAAAACGAATAATGGGGCCAGCCACGAGTTGCGGGAACATCGACACGTAGCAGGCGAAGTCGGTCCAGTTGCGGATGGCGCGTGCGTCGCCACGATAGATGTCGATGCTGTAGCTCATCGATTGGAAGGTGTAGAAGCTAATGCCGAGTGGCAGTGTGATGCGTAGAAAGTGTTCAACGGATGCGGTCTCGGTGCCGAAGGTCGCCATCATGGCGTTCCAGCTATCGATGCCGAAGTTGAAATATTTAAAGAAGCCCAGGAGTGACAGGTTGGTGCAAATTGAAATAAACAGGGCGATCTTCTGGTGGCGCGTCCGAGTGCCGCCGCGCGTCAATTCCGGGATCTCGCCGCGCCGTCGCTCGCGCCCAAGGGCGCCGACCATCCACAGGCCGCAGAAATAGTCTACCAGCGTCGAAAACAGCATCAACACAAAGAAGAGTGGGTTCGCCCATCCATAGAAGATATAGCTGACCAGTGTCAGGAAGGCGTGCTTCGCTTGGCGTGGCGCGAAGCGGTGCAGCAGATAGTATCCGCCCAGAACCAGAGGCAAGAAGTAGAACAGAAATAAGATCGAGCTGAAAACCATAGCGGGTCAGTGTGTTGTCTCGCGCACCGCGCGTCAAACAGGATATCAGCTCAACAGCAATTCGAGGTCTTTGCGTTCCAGGCTGCGAATCAAGCTGTTGTCGGCTCCAATAATAGCGTCGGCAAGGGCTTTTTTGGACTTCTGAAGCTCGAGCACTTTCTCTTCGACCGTGTCCTTGGCGATGAAGCGATAGGCGAATACATTGCGTTTCTGGCCAATGCGGTGTGCGCGATCGATGGCCTGACTCTCAACTGCCGGATTCCACCAGGGGTCCAGCAGGAAGACATATTCGGCTGCCGTTAAATTCAATCCGTAGCCACCCGCCTTGAGGCTGATCAGGAACACCTTGCAATCGTCATCGTTCTGGAAGCGGTCGACCTTTTCTTCGCGATTGCGTGTTTTGCCGTCGAGATATTCATATGTGATGTTTAGCTCATCGAGGCGGTCGCGCACGATAGAAAGGAGGCTGGTGAACTGCGAAAACGCCAGTACTTTTCGGCCGCTGTCGACGACTTCGTCTACGGTGTCGATAAAGGCGTCAATTTTGGCGCTGTGTTCGCCACGGCGTGCTGGGTCGACGAGCCCGGGGTGGCAGGCGACCTGGCGCAAACGTAAAAGCGCCTCGAGGACTTGGATTTTGTTCTTTTTGAAACCCTGCTCATCCGGTTGCGTGAGCAACGCGTCGCGATAATGGGTTCGCAGTTCGTCGTAAAGTATGCGCTGCTCAGGAAGAAGTTCGCAGAAAATGGTCTCTTCCAGCTTTTCGGGCAGGTCTTTGGCGACTTGTGATTTCGTGCGCCGCAGGACGAAAGGGCGAACAGCACGTGAGATCAATTCGCGTGCGCCTTCGCGGATTTCACCGTCCGTGGAAATGCTGCGTTCAAAGACGCGCGATGAACCAAGCATGCCCGGATTCAGGAATTCAAACAGACTCCAGAGTTCGCCGATGTGGTTTTCGATGGGCGTACCGCTCAAGGCCAGACGGTGGCGTCCTTTCAGAAGGCGAGCCGCCTTGGCCGTGGCCGTGGAGGCGTTCTTGATGGCTTGGGCTTCATCCAGAATGACGTAATGGAATGTGATGTTTCGCAACTGCACGGCGTCACTGCGCACGGTGCCGTAGGTCATCAGCACGATGTCGTAACCTTTAAAGGCGGCGAGCGACGTGTCGCGACTGGGGCCAGTGTTACGGAGCACGCG